>JBBSBT010000617.1:0-2139 GCA_038250985.1 Bacteroidales bacterium | reverse complement strand
CCATTGAGCCATTGCATAATTTTTTCTTTACACGTGATGCTTCGGTAGCCCTGCTCGACAAAGTGCTCATCAGCCGTATGTACAGCCGCATCCGCGAACGGGAGAGCATAATCATGGATTCCATTTTTCGCAATCATCCTTTGTTTGGCGTAAAAACCATTCAGCCGGAGCAAAGTCAGCATTTCTGTGAAGAATTAAGTTTCGAAGGCGGCGATTTCCTGGTTGCCCGGGAAGATATTCTTCTTATAGGGACGGGAACCCGTACCACCCCGCAAGGTATCGATTTCATTCTCGAATATTATAAAAACAAGAAAACGCAACACCATATTATAGTTCAGGAATTACCATACACACCTGAGTCGTTTATACACCTGGATATGGTTTTTACTCTACTCGACCGGAATCAGTGTATGGTTTACGAACCACTTATCCTGCAGCCTAACCGTTTTCTTACCATTCATATTCATATAGATAACGGTACCGTGAAATCCATTCACGAGGTTGCCAATATCCCAACCATACTGAAAGAACTGGGTATGGAAATGGAAACATTATACTGTGGAGGTCGTCGCGACAGCATGATACAGGAGCGCGAACAATGGCACAGCGGGGCAAACTTTTTTGCCATCGCCCCGGGCAAAGTTATCGGCTACGGCAGGAATGTAAACACGATAGAAGAAATGAACAATCATGGCTATGCAGTGATAAAAGCCAAGGATGTAATCCAGAATAAAATAGATATCAATGATTACAATAAGTACGTTGTAACCATTGATGGATCAGAACTATCACGTGGCGGCGGCGGTTGCCGGTGCATGACTATGCCGGTGAGGAGGAAGGCAGTTGAGTGGTAGGATTTAGGGATTAGCTTAAAAGTGACAAGGGGACAGGGGGACAAGGAGACAGGGAGAACTAGGATGGGGGAAAATGACGGATTTTACAGCTGGCACAATACCATCAGGCGAAATTTCGAGGCATTCTACTCCTGCTATCATTTATTTATTTTATTATTGTTGTACGAAAACAACATTATTTATGTATTTTTGTTGTTTCAATACAACACTTTATGCAAAACCTATTCAGATATTCGTCAGCATTGGTTTCAAATACGGATCTGACATTTACCCGATACCTGATTGACCGGATTGGATGGGACGATCGATTAATCGGAATAACCGGGGCACGAGGTATCGGTAAAACAACGCTGATGCTTCAACGGATTAAGAAATCGCAATTTAACCAAACCGAAGCACTATACATCTCACTTGACAATTTCTATTTCCTCTCCAAAAACCTGTTCGATCTGGCTGAGGAGTTTGTCATGAACGGAGGTAAGTATCTTTTCGTTGACGAAGTGCATAAATATCCAAATTGGGCATCGGAAATAAAGAATATTTATGATACATTTCCCGGGTTAAAGGTAATTTTTTCAGGCTCTTCGGCATTGCAGATTCATAAAGCTGAAGGTGACCTTAGCCGCAGAGCCTCCATGCACAAACTGGTTGCCATGTCGTTTCGCGAACACATTGAAATTACAACCGGTAATAAATTCGGTATTTACTCTTTCGACGAATTAATTTCCAATCATATAGAAATTGCAACACAAATTGTGAAGCGGATCATGCCTGTCCCGCTTTTCAAAGAATACGTCATTGGCGGATCCTATCCTTTCTATCATGAATCGCCGGCAATGTTTCAACAGAAACTGATCAGCACTGTAAACACAATACTCGAAAATGACCTTTTATCGATCGAACATTTTACATATTCAACACTTGTAAACGTAAAAAAAGTATTGGCTATGATAGCTGACAGTGTTCCGTTTAAACCCAACATTGCCGAATTAAGTCGTAAATCAGGGATAAGCAGGGATATTTTACTCCGCTTGATTGACTTGTTGGAAAAATCGGAACTGATATTAACGTTACGACAGGATTCAACACCGACAGGATATCTCACAAAGCCCGAAAAGATTTATCTTAATAATACTTCATTACTTTATGGATTAACCCAAAGTCAACAACCTGAGACCGGAACTATAAGGGAAACTTTTTTTGCCAATCAGCTTAGTGAAAACCATTTAATTACTATTCCGGCCAAGGGCGATTTCCTGATCGATAACAAATATGTATTTGAGGT
>JBBSBT010000616.1:0-2143 GCA_038250985.1 Bacteroidales bacterium | reverse complement strand
GTTCATCTGCCCGTGAGGCGGGCGAAACAGCCTGCTTTTAACCAGCCTGCTGCATTGTTCAACTTCCGACAAATAGGCATTGTAATCCGTTTTCCAGGCTTTCACATGATGAAAGGTATGATTTCCGATCTCATGCCCTGCACTTAGCAGCTTATTGAAAACTGCGGGATATTTCTGCACATTTTCGCCCACGCAGAAAAACGTGGCTTTCACATCGTATCGCTTTAGTATTTCGAGAACCAACGGGGTAGCTTCAGGAACGGGCCCATCGTCAAAAGTAAGAAACACCTCTCTCTGGCTTGTCGGCACACGCCACAAAAGATCCTTGGGGTATAATGCTCTGATCCAGAAAGGTGCCGAGTACAGGTTCATCTTTGGTTTTTGATTGGCGAAAATACATACAAATTAGCTGAATCAGGGTACGTCCCATCTATTTTTCAAGTTTAAAACTAAAAAACGGCATTTACTATTCATTTATCTCAGGACCCCTCTGCTCTCCGGGCATCTCCCCTTTTCAAGGGGAGAACCTAAAAAACATGATTTGCGTCTGATGTTCGCCTTTTACATCCAAGAGAAAATTGCTTGTCACTGTTTCGCTCTGTTTCTAAGTATTTCTATAAATTCCAAGTATTTGAGCTAGTTCCTGTTTGTGCCATTGTTTAATGGTGGTTGTCCATTCACTTTCAAATGTCATTGGTGGTAAATGGTCATTTGTAAATCCAAATTCGTAAATCGTAAATCGTAAATCGTAATTCTATTAAATTCCCCGGATAACTTTCCTGTTTAACATTATTTACACAAAAAACAGGATAAAGTATTTGCTAAGATTATCAGGAAATTGTACATTTGCCAAATAATAAAAAAGCAAATTCCCATTGACATTCAGATAATTATATTTATAAAAATCATTCTACAATGAAAAAATTAGTACTTCTTCGCCATGGCGAAAGCGAATGGAACAAAGAAAACCGTTTTACGGGGTGGACCGATGTTGATCTTTCGGAACGGGGCATTAAAGAAGCCACTGAGGCAGGTAAAGTATTAAAAGAAAACGGGTTCGATTTCCGGCTGGCCTATACTTCTTATCTGAAAAGAGCCATTAAAACACTGAACCTGGTGCTGGAAGAAATGGACCTGATGTGGATACAGGTTGAAAAAAGCTGGCGCCTGAACGAAAAGCATTACGGGAACCTGCAAGGGCTGAACAAGGCTGAAACCGCTGAAAAATATGGCGATGCGCAGGTCCTGGTATGGCGCCGCAGCTATGATATCCCACCTGCAGAACTTGCTGCCGATGATCCCAGAAATCCGCGCCTCGACCCGAAATATGCCGCAATCGGCAACCTGGCTCCGGTTACTGAATCGCTTAAAGATACTGTTGAACGTATGGTTCCTTACTGGGAGAATGAAATTCGCGAATCCCTGCGCACCCACGACCAGATATTGGTCGCTGCTCATGGTAACAGCCTGCGTGCTGTAATCAAACATGTAAAAGGAATCAGCGACCAGGACATTGTAAGCCTTAATCTGCCGACCGGAATTCCATATGTTTTTGAATTTGACGATAATCTGAATTATATAAAAGATTATTTCCTGGGTGATCCTGAAGTGATTAAGAAATTAATGGACGAAGTTGCCAACCAGGGCAAATCGAAGAAATAATAAAATAATACTGTCCGCTTTAAGTTTATAACTTCGGACAAGTTTCTATATTCACTATGAGAACCTGGGTAATACCTGACGTACACGGCTGTTTGCTTACACTGCGAATGCTTGTCGAAGATCTGATTGAACTGCGTAAGGATGATTCCCTCATTTTCCTGGGTGATGTTATCGACCGTGGGCCATCCAGCAAAGGTGTTATTGATTATATTCTCAAGCTGAATGAGAGCGGCATAGCCACAAAAGTGATCAGGGGCAACCATGAGGAATATATGGCTAAGGTCTACCGGGATGAACAGGACAAATCGGGTTTGAGAAGGATGCTCGGTATGAAATCGGCTTTATTTAAGGACTGGATGATGTATGGCGGTGCAGAAACCATGAGTAGCTTCAATGCTTATAATGTAATGGCAATTCCTGAAAAGTATATCGAATGGGTCGAATCACTTGAATTTTATCTGCAGTGGAAAAACTTCCTTAT
>JBBSBT010000615.1:0-2144 GCA_038250985.1 Bacteroidales bacterium | reverse complement strand
TACTATGTTTATTGCTGCCGGAACCGGACCGGCGGCTCTTAAAGATTCAGATTTGCCACTTTCGGAAGCCGGTTTTATAAAAATTGACAATTATAGCCAGGTTCATGGGTTTTCAAATGTTTTTGCAATAGGTGATATTGCAGCCATGGAGGGACCCGACTGGATTGCCAAACAAGGTCATATAGCCGACCTCATGGGCAGAAATGCTGCCTTTAATATAATCGAAATAGAAAAAGGAAGCAATAAGCGTAAAGGTTACCAGGAACATCTGAATATTATTTGTGTAATGGATACCGGTGATGGTGCAGCATTTGTTTTCCGTAACGGCACCAGGGCATTTGTGATTCCTATGCCTGTGGTTGGACATTGGCTGAAAAAAGGTTGGGGAATATACGCAAGGCTGACAAAACTTGGAAAGTTTCCTGAGTTACCAGGGATGTAATAATTTTATACCGGGAAACGGCCTCAAAAATTTATTTAGAACGAACGAAACATCCGAATACAACGATTGAAAAGATGAAGGGTAATTTCGAAACTATAATCAACGATACACGGCCTGTTATTGTTGATTTTCATGCATTGTGGTGCGGACCTTGCAAGGTACAGTCGCCTGTGTTAAAGGAATTAGCTTCTGAACTCAGTGATAAAGTGAGGGTCATCAAAATTGATGTCGATCAGAACAACGGATTGGCAAGTCAATACGGAATTCAAAGTGTTCCAACAATTATTATTTTTATGAATGGCAAACAGTTGTTCCGGCAATCGGGAGTGATAACAAAAGCTGCTTTGATAAATATATTGCATAAGTATTTGTGATGAATATCCCTTCATAAAATACGTTAGTAGCGATAGGAAATCCATAACTGCCGCTGTACATTTTTAAAATTTACTTTCCAGGAAAAAGAAGAACAGAAAAAATCTCCGGCAAGAGTCAGTCGATCGATTTTTACTCATTTCACAAACGAAGTGAATATTTCATTTTCAGGCAGTCAATAAATAGGTTATTTTTGCAGATGCTTTACTATTAATTAACTATATCCTATGGCAATTGATTCCATCGTTGCACTCGAAGGTATTTCTGTTTATCAGCGGGATAACCTTATTCTGTCAGATGTTTCGCTCAACATACATAAAAGCGAGTTTGTATACCTTGTTGGTAAAACCGGTACTGGTAAAAGCAGTCTGATGAAAACCCTGTATGCTGATTTGCCTTTGCGTGAAGGGAAAGCTGAGGTGGCAGGATTTAATATCCCGGCCATAAAACGTAAGGAGATTCCTTTTCTGAGGCGTAAAATCGGGATTGTTTTCCAGGATTTCCAGCTACTTAACGACCGGAGCATAAATGATAACCTTATTTTTGTGATGAAAGCTACGGGCTGGAAAGATTCGGATGCCATGCGGCACCGCATGAACGAAGTGCTCGACAAAGTCGGACTGATCACCAAAGGGTTTAAAATGCCACACCAACTCTCCGGCGGGGAGCAACAGCGTGTTTCCATTGCACGCGCCCTGATCAATGATCCAGCCTTATTACTAGCTGATGAGCCTACCGGTAACCTGGATCCTGAAACATCGGATGGCATCATGCAACTGCTTTTCGATATCCGTAAGTCAGGAAGGGCTGTATTTATGGCTACACACAATTATGCACTCCTGCGTAAGTACCCGGCACGAATTATAAAATGCGAAAGAGGGAAACTGATTGAAGTTGGAGAGGGATTGATCGGGATTGGGGAGTTATAAGGATTTCGGATTACAGACTGGATCGTGAACTTTTCCTGGATTATTTATCAAAAACTTCAATTATCAACCTTCTCGCATTTGCCTCATCCGAAAAACGATTCTGAAGCAATTCGGCTCGGGCAATTAACAGATCGCGATCGAATTCGGTGGAAAAAAGGGAAATGATCTTCTTTTTCATTTCAGCTGCATCAGCTGCAATTTCACAGATACTTTCCAAACCTGTACCCGCCAGCATTTCGGGATTTACAAGCATCCAGCGGCCATTATAAAGTGTATTGAGCAGTTTCAGTTTTAATCCTGTAGCCTGGAATGTGACTAATACATTAATCTGTGCATTTTTAATAAGAGATTCCATTTCATCCTGCGATGGATTTGGAATCAAATCAATATTCCTGTAATCT
>JBBSBT010000614.1:0-2144 GCA_038250985.1 Bacteroidales bacterium | reverse complement strand
GAACCTGAAGCTGATGTGGTGAAAGGGTTTGTTAAAGGCTCTATGGTTTCGTATAAAGGGCAGTTAACTGATGAGCAAATCGATAAAATAGTTGAATATATCAAGACTTTAGGTGGAGAAAAATAATCGCCCGGGCGAACTGCTGAAAATTATCAGCGAATTGGGGAAAGTACGTATTTCGATCCCGGTAGCTTTCACAACTTTTACAGGTTATATCCTTAGCCACGGTGAATTTGACCGTGGCTTTGTTATGCCGTTTATCGGAATCTTCCTGCTTGCCTGCGGAGCATCTGCATTTAATCAACTTCAGGAAACAGAGACCGACCGCATTATGAAACGTACGGCTAACAGGCCACTCCCGTCAGGGCGTATAAGTAAATCAGGTGCCTGGATCATTGCACTGGCATATTTTATTTCCGGCTGTCTGGTACTTTATTTCGGACCTGGATGGCAGACTCTTCTGGTAGGTGTTTCCACATTTATCTGGTATAACCTGATTTATACTCCGTTAAAAAAAGTAACCGCTTTTGCAGCTGTTCCCGGATCGATGGTAGGGGCACTGCCTCCCCTTGCCGGATGGGTAGCAGGTGGTGGAAGTCTTACTGACCCGAGAGCGCTTGCATTGGGATTCTTTTTCTTTATGGGGCAGATACCGCATTTCTGGCTGTTATTGCTCAAACTTGGTAAACAATACGAAAGCGCCGGACTTCCATCATTAACACAACTATTTACTGATGAGCAGATTAAACGACTGACCTTTGTATGGATAGCAGCAACAGCAGTTTCAGCCTTGGTTTTACCACTCTTCAGATTACAGGATAAAGCCTGGAGTATTACACTGATTGTTCTTCTTTCAGCTGCTCTTATTGTATTCTTTATTCCTTTGCTAAGCCGCAGGAAACCTTTCAATGTCGGGAAGTCGTTCGTGTTGATAAATGTATATTATCTATTCATCATGCTTGTGATGATAGCCGACCGTTTAATCTGACAAACTATTACCTGTTATAGAAATAGCATCAGGTAAACTTTTTGCTGTAGATATTTGTTTACATACTAATCCTTACATTTTTATTTCCTGACTTTTATTACAGCTCTTATTGGCTGTACTAAATATTGTATCTTTATAAATCTATAATATCATCTTAATACATCGACCCATGAGCGAAAATGAAGCCGGATTGAATCCAATGTACTTTCCTTCGAAAGAGATAGTAAAAAGAGCCATTATTAAAGACTACGATACATTATATAAAAAGTCAATCGAAAACAGGGAAGAGTTCTGGGCTGCTGAAGCTAAACACCTCGATTGGTACAAAAAATGGGATAAAGTACTGGACGACAGCGAAAAGCCATTCTATAAGTGGTTTACCGGCGGACAGATTAATATCATTCATAATGCACTCGACAGGCATCAGAAGAATGCTACACGCAATAAAATGGCCATTATCTGGGAAGGCGAACCCGGCGATGTAAAAACATATTCCTACCATGCTTTGAACCGTGAGGTAACCAAGTTTTCGAATGTTCTGCGTGCTATGGGAGCAAAAAAAGGTGAAGTAGTAACCATTTATATGCCTCAAATACCGGAACTTGTGATAGCGATGCTTGCCTGTGCCAAGATAGGCGCTGTGCACAGTGTGGTTTATGGTGGCTACAGTGTTGAGGCTCTGGCCGAACGTATTGAAGATGCTAAAAGCCGTATTCTGCTTACTGCCGATGGCGGTTTCAGACGGGGTAAAGCCACCCAGCTGAAAACGATTGCCAATGAGGCTATGCAACGCTCGGCTACTATTGAAGTATGCATTACAGTGAAACGTACCGGTGAAGAATGTTACATGGAAAACGACCGTGATTTCTGGTATCATGACCTGATGGGTATGCCGCTTGCCAACACCCACTGCTGCACTGAAAAAACAAACGCAGAGGACCCGCTTTTTATCCTTTATACATCCGGAACCACGGGTAAACCGAAAGGACTCGTTCATACCCATGGCGGTTATGCTGTGTATACGGCAACCACGCACAAATATGTATTTGATATAAAACCGGAAGACCGCTGGTGGTGCGCCGCCGATCCGGGCTGGATAACGGGTCACAGCTACATTGTTTATGGACCATTGATAAATGGGGCAACTATTATGATG
>JBBSBT010000613.1:0-2146 GCA_038250985.1 Bacteroidales bacterium | reverse complement strand
GCGAATGGTATTGATCCAACCGGGATACAATTAATTACGGATTACATCAGGTTCAGGGACTGATTTTGGTCAAATAGTCATCGATAGCGTTTTTTATTTGAAAAATAATGACTAAAAAACTATTACTTTTCTTAATTGTTAATATTAATTAATAAAGAAGAGCCTAATTCTGTTTTGGCTTATTTTTTGAATATGTAAAATTAAAGTCGAACCCATGAAAAAAATATTTTTACTCTTTTCCATAGTTGCATTTGTTTTAACCGCTTCGGCTCAATATTCCGCCAAAGGGAATGAAATCGTTCAGGTTAAAAATGCTCAGTCATCTTCTCTTGGAACCGATGATGGATTTATCGAAAACATTACAGTTTATCCGAATCCTGTATTTGATATTCTGAAGGTATCCTTTAAAAGCAGCCATAGCAGCCTTGCCGTGATTTCTCTTTACAACAATATTGGCAAGCCGGTTTATACCCAGCAATTTGAAGTTGATCCCGGGAATAATGTAATTTCCATTGATATCAGGAGCAAATCTATTGAATCGGGCGTGTATTTTATTCAGTGCGTTGCTGAGAAAGAAGTATATACGCGAAAACTGATCGTTAAATAAGTCGCTCTGGTATTTAATTTAATTCGATTTTTATATTCCATCAAACATAAATCACATATTCACGTTTATTAAGAATAGTTTTTTTAGAATAGGATGTATTATCCTGGTATGAACCATTTATTTTTTTCCTTCAGGTCAGTCCGTGATAAATCAATACCGGTTATTTTAGCTGTATTATTGTATTTATTACCTAATCTTTTCCAGGGTGGGCACCGGGTATTAGCACATCATAAAAATACATTTTCACTTCAGTATAGCGGGGATAAAAATATTCATACCTATATTGAAAAATGCCCGGTATGTGTTTTTGAATTTTATTCCGTTGATGAAGTAAAGACTAATATCTTCGCTGCCATACTGGCAACCTCTAATTCTATTTTTAATTTAAATGTCAGCCATCAGCTTTCATTAAAAGTATTTGATTATTCGCAGCTTCGTGCTCCTCCCGTTTCCTGATTTAACACATTTATGAATTCTCCGGGATTGAAATTTTTTCAATTTCCAATTTTAAATTGTTTTAATTCAGATTACGATGAGAAAAAATCTTTTCATTTTATTGGCAATAATGTTGTCAATCAATAGGTTAGTTTATTCAGATACCAATATAACTCCCAAAACGTCCTTGTCGGGAAAAGTCACCAACAGCAAAACCGGTGAAACCTTACCCGGAGTAGCCATTTACCTTACTGATTTGAAAACCGGAACCATTACGGCAGATGATGGTACCTATAAATTGGATAATTTGCCGAAATCCAAAGTTTTGGTTCAGGTTTCATTTATAGGGTATAAAATGAAGACGATAACGGTTGATCTGAATAATACCACTGTGGCAGACTTTGCGCTTGACGAATCGGCAACGGAGCTGAATGAAGTGGTGGTGACCGGTTTGTCCAAATCGACACAGAGCAGACGCACACCTGCTCCCATTGCAATTATTCCTGCCCTTCAGTTGCAGCAAACATCCTCAGGAAACATTATTGATGCCATTTCGAAACAGCCGGGAGTTTCACAGATAACCACAGGGCCTGGTATCTCAAAACCTGTAATCCGTGGATTAGGATATAACCGCATTGTAACCCTCAATGATGGTATCAGGCAGGAAGGCCAGCAGTGGGGCGATGAACATGGAATTGAAGTGGATGAATTTGCCGTGAATAAGGTCGAAATTTTAAAAGGGCCTGCCAGCCTTTCATACGGGTCAGATGCGATGGCAGGTGTTATCAATTTTATTTCGGCACCAACCTTGCCCGATGGAGTCATTGAAGGAAATCTGTTAACGGAATACCAGACCAACAATGGATTAGTAGCAGCTTCAGCTAACCTGGCAGGAAATAAAAACGGAATAGTATGGGATATTCGCTACAGCAACAAAATGGCACATGCCTACCAGAACAGTTACGACGGGTATGTGCTGAACTCAGGATTTAAGGAAAGTACAGGTACCGCCGTTATTGGTGTAAATAAAGCCTGGGGCTATTCGCATCTGCATATGAGTATTTATAGCATAACACCTGGTATTGTTGAGGGTGATCGCGATAG
>JBBSBT010000612.1:0-2148 GCA_038250985.1 Bacteroidales bacterium | reverse complement strand
TAAGGCGGCAAAGGAGTTACTCGATCGGATTGATTATTCCTGCCATTGTTCATCATTTTTTCTCATCCGTTATAAGCGGCATTGAGGAGCTGGCTCATAAGGAAGGCTATAACCTGATTATTTGCCAGTCGAACGAAAACCAATACCGCGAAATGATCAACCTTCAAACCCTGATTGATCACAGGGTGGATGGCATTTTGGTTTCACTCAGTAAAACGACGCAGATCTATGAGCATTTCAGTGAAGCGCTCAACAGCGGTATGCCTATAGTTTTTTTCGACAGGGTGTGTGATCAGCTGGAAGCGGATAAAGTTATAACGGATGATTATGAAGGCGGACTTATTGCCACCGAATATCTTATCAATAAAGGATGTAAAAATATTATTCACCTGGCAGCTCCGCAAAATCTTTTAATCGGCCGCGACAGGCGCAACGGGTATACGGATGCACTACGCAAAGCAGGTATTGAAGTGCGTGAAGACAGGATTTTAAAATGTGATACCCGCGAGGAAGTGCAGACATTGCGCAATCATATTCTCAACATCGCCCCGGAGATTGATGGCATTTTCGTGGTAAACGACAGCACGGCTATCGCCGTTATACAGGTGTTGCAGCAAAATGGATTCAGAATACCCGAAGATATTTCCGTGATCGGATTTGGTGACGGGCCAAATGCCTCCATTATAAAACCCGAACTGACCACCGTTGTACAAAAAGGGTATGAAATGGGACGTGAAAGCGTTAAATTACTGCTTCAACGGCTGAATAACCCTGCGGCTGATATTAATTACCAGACAAAGATATTTAAGCCAACGCTGAAGATAAGGCAGTCGGCATGACCCCCCTAATCGGGGTGCGACTTCAAGTCGCGCTCCGATTAGAGGTTGCAATTGTTTATTGCACAATCACTTTCCGGATCACAACCAGCTTCCCGATCCTGACTTTCAGTATATGAATGCCTTTGCTTTTTGGTGTCCAGGGCACTTGAAGCTGCGAATTGATTTTTCCTGAAAATACAATCAAAGCTTCGCTGCCGGTCAAACTAAAATCAGTTACCTCACAGAAATCAGTTCCTGTATAATTGATCAATATGTTTGAGAAATCCGAAACCGGGTTGGGGGCTACGATTACAGAGAAAGGTTCATTTTTTTCTGATGCAATTCCATAAGGATTTGAGACTCTTTCCGACAGGTATAAACGATATTCACCTGGTTTAAAAGTCAGGTTGGCATTCACATCGGTAACCGTAAGGGAATCACCTGTCATATAATCATACCATTTCCCGGTATGACTAAATCCCGGGGTAACATACCGGCTCACTACATCAAAGTTTCCAAGTACAAGGGCTGATTTTCCTTCAAAATTGAGATTGATTTTTTTAATAGCCCCTGTTACATCCATCTGGAAATCTGTAGTGCTGAAAAGCGGATTAGTCTTTTTCAGGTAAATAAGGCTGGCATATTTCTGATACAGTTTAATGCGATCAGGTTTACTCATATAATCCCAGCGCGGAGGTTTGCTGTCAAGCCTGCCGGTAGGATAGTTAATTGAATAATCATATCCCTGCTCCCCGAACTGCCATATCATTTTTGGTCCGGGGATGGTAAAGAAAAATGCAGCGTTTAATGCCGCACGCTGCAAGGCTGTGGCTGTATCCTTTGTTGAATAGGTTCCGCTTGCATTTCCGAAATTGATACACCTGTACATTTCACGTTCTTCATCATGGCTTTCCATATAGGTGACAAGGCCAGGTTGGGTCCAGCCACGGTTCTTATACGATCCCCACGACAAGTCGCTTGTACTGGTGAAACCCATGGCTGCTTCGCCATAGTTGTAGTTCATATTTCCCCAGAGCAGCATGTTTTTTGATGCCAGTACTGTTTCCTCCGAGTTATCGGCAAAGTGTTCCAGGATCAGGACCGCATTGGGATCTGTTTTAACAATTGTATCATGATAGGCTGAAAGGATATTTATGCGCGTTTGGTCATAATTCCCCCAGGCGCCTACGTTCCCCAGGGTATTGTTTTGGGTAAATCCCTTCGAAAGGTCGAAGCGGTATCCATCCACATGATATTCATTGATCCAGTATTTCAGAATACGACTCACATAAACCTTTGTATCCATCGATTCATGGTTCATATCATAACC
>JBBSBT010000611.1:0-2151 GCA_038250985.1 Bacteroidales bacterium | reverse complement strand
TTTGTCAGGTTTAAAAGCCCGGTCGCTGTTATATTGTTTCTTGTTTTGATAGCAGGCGCATTGTCATATACCCATATGAAAACGTCGCTGTTCCCCAATATTACCTTCCCGAAAATAAAGATAATTGCCAATAACGGCGATCAGCCAGTGGATAAAATGATGGTTTCGGTTACCAAACCTCTCGAGGACGCCATCAAGCAGGCCGAAAGTCTCAGGCTTATCCGCAGCACCACCAGCATGGGAAGCTGCGAGATTTCAGCTTTTATGGATTGGAACTCCGATATTGATCTTGATAAGCAACAAATTGAATCGCGCATTTCACAGATCAAGAATTCCTTACCTCCCGGTGTTGAGATTACGATTGAAAAGATGAACCCCTCCATATTGCCGGTGATGGGGTATTCGCTGCAATCGGACAGCAAAGATGCGATAGAACTGAAACTGATAGCTGAATATACCGTAAAGCCTTATTTTTCGCGCATTGCAGGGGTTTCAGGCGTTCAGGTTATTGGTGGCAAGATTAAAGAATACAGGATTATCCCCGATCTGCAAAAATTAAAATTATTAAAGATCAATACCCAGGACATTGCCAATGCTGTGCAGCAAACCGGGTTTATACAATCGAACGGCCTAACTATCGATTATAAGCGGCTTTATCTCACCGTTACCGATGCCACCATTACGAACAAGGAACAACTCGAAAACCTGGTCCTTTTTAATGATGCCACCCGGCAGGTTAAAATCTCCGATATCGCTTCGGTAGTTATTGCCGAACAAAATGAATATGTTAAAATCAAAGCCGATGGCAGGGATTTCCCATTGGTGGCTATTGTAAAACAACCCAACAGCAACCTGATTGATGTAGCGGACCAGGTATCGCAGAAAGCCCTTGAATTGAACAAAATTCTGCCGAAAGGCGTGATACTGAAACCTTATTATAACCAGGCTGAATTTGTACACGACAGCATTAAAAGCATCATTGATGTTCTGTGGATCGGGCTGCTGTTGTCTATTATTGTAGTCATTATTTTCCTGCGTTCTTTTAAGGCAAGTTCGGTGCTGCTGGTTACCATTCCGCTCACTTTAGCGCTGACGTTCATCGTGCTGTACGCACTCGGATTCGATTTTAATATAATGACCATTGGAGCTATAGCGGCATCCATCGGACTGATCATTGACGATGCCATTATCGTGGTTGAACAAATACATAGGGCGCATGAGAAAAATCCGCAGGAAAAATCAATAGCGTTAGTCGGGAAAGCCATTAGTTTCCTATTTCCTGCTATGGTCAGCTCTTCGTTAAGCACCATTGTAATTCTGATTCCATTCGAGATTATGACAGGCGTTGCCGGTGCCTATTTTAAAATCCTCACGGAAACGATGATCATAACCCTATTGTGTTCGTTTTTTATTACCTGGATTGGTTTACCGGTTATTTACCTGCTTTTTTCGTCGGACAAAGCTTTTTCGAAAAACCCAAAACCCTTCCGCGCTCCTGAATACAAACCGATGGGAGTACTTTTCAATAAACCTTATTTAAGTTTTGTTATCATTGCATTGCTCATCCTCAGCATCGTTGTTATCATTCCCCGTTTAAAAACCGGCTTCCTTCCGGAGATGGATGAGGGATCCATCGTGCTGGATTACAACAGTCCTGCAGGCACATCGCTACAGGAAACCGACCGTATGCTGAATGAAGTGGACAAGATTATTGAATCCATTCCTGAAGTTAAAACCTATACACGACGCACCGGTACCCAGATGGGCTTTTTTATAACCGAGCCAAACCGCGGAGATTATTTAATTGAACTAAAAAAGAAAAGGTCCCGGACCACAAACGAGGTGTCGGACGAAATTCGTAAAAAATGCGGGCAGGAGCTTCCGGCCCTTACAGTTGATTTCGGGCAGGTAATAACGGATATGCTGGGAGATTTAATGAGCAGCGTGCAACCTATCGAAATAAAAATTTTTGGCACCAACCACGAAGAACTTCTTCGTTTATCAAAACAGGTTGCTGACAGTTTGCAAACAATTCAGGGAACTGCCGATGTTTTCGACGGGATAGTGATTGCCGGCCCTGTTATGAAAACTATTCCTAAAACTGGTAAGCTAAAACAGTTCGGGCTTACCTCCTCCCAATTGCAGGAGCAA
>JBBSBT010000610.1:0-2157 GCA_038250985.1 Bacteroidales bacterium | reverse complement strand
ATCTGACCTGCGGCGATATCGGCAATCATCTTTGGAATCATGAGAGGACTAAAGCGTGGTGTACCATCTCCTGCGTTAAAACCTGAAATTTCTTCGTAAATGGTACTCATACCACCAATTCCGGAAGCCCAGATAACACCTATGCGGTCCACATCTAACCCTGCTGAGTTGAGTCCCGCATCCCTCACCGCTTCATCGGCACATACCATGCCGTAAAGTGTGAAAGGATCAAATTTTCGAATCTCTTTACGATCGAAAAAATTTAAGGGTTCGAATTCTTTCAGTTCGCAGGCAAATTTCGTTTTAAACTTGCTTGTGTCAAAATGTGTGATGGGGCCAGCACCACTAACCCCATTAACCAACCCGTTCCAGAATGCCGGAGCCGTATTGCCTAATGGAGTTAGCGCGCCAAGGCCGGTAACTACTACTCGCCTTAACTTCATCGAATGAGTTTTACTTATTTCGCGTTGCTTTCGAGGTAAGTGATAGCATCACCTACTGTACTGATTTTTTCAGCCTGATCGTCTGGAATAGCGATATTGAATTCCTTTTCGAATTCCATAATCAGTTCAACGGTGTCCAGTGAATCGGCACCCAGGTCGTTGGTGAAACTTGCTGCAGGGTTTACTTCTTTTTCGTCTACTCCCAGCTTATCAACGATGATAGCTTTTACTCTTGTTGCAATGTCGGACATTGTTGTACGCTTTTAATTGGTTTAAGGCTGCAAAGAAATAACAATTTCACCGATAAAACAATTATTACAAATAATATTTTAGCGATAATAGAGCTAACAAGTTAAAAGAGAGACAAATATGTGAATTCTGAGGCTATTTACCGGTTGTTATTTTCTGGAAATATTTATTTATTTTTATGCTTGCGCCTCATGTTTCTGAAATATGTCGAAGGGTTTTTGTTAATTTGATATGGCTAATCACACACTTATTAAATCTGAGCTGTAGGTTTGTCAGATTATTCAGTTTGCTTTTAATCTTAATTGCCATTTTCCATGAACAGAATTCCCCGGATTGCTCTTTTTGCCTCAGGCAACGGAAGTAACGTGCAAAGAATTGCTGAGTACTTTACAGATTCCGGTTTACTGGAGATTTCGGCCATTTATTGCAATAACGCGGATGCTTATGTTCTTGAGCGGGCAAAATCTCTTAGTATTCCTTCTGTATTATTTAACAGGGATAGTTTTTATAATTCGGAATCAGTGCTTGAGGATTTGAAGCACCGGGAAACAGACTGGATCGTGCTGGCTGGTTTTCTATGGCTTATCCCTGAATCTGTTTTAAAGGCATTTCCGCAAAGGATTATAAATATTCATCCTGCATTATTACCGGCATACGGAGGAAAAGGAATGTACGGTATGAAGGTTCATCGGGCTGTTATAGCTTCCGGTGATGCTGAAAGCGGAATTACCATTCATTATGTAAATGAAAAGTATGATGAAGGTGATATTATTTCCCAGGCAAAATGTGCGATTAATAAAAGTGATACTGCTGAAATGCTGGCGGCAAAAATCCATGAGTTGGAATATGCATATTTCCCGGTTGTTATTGAGAAACTGATTACCGGGAAGGTTGTAAGTTAATAGTTATTGCCTGCCTTACTGTGTCAACAGGCAGGGGAAACAGAAAATAGTCTATACAGGAGAAATTTTTGTTAATCAAAAAACGGAAAAAGGTCTGCACTACTATTTTCCTTTAACTATTTTCTATTAACTGTTCCTTAAACATATTCCTTCACTTCCACTTCCCCCTTCAGCACCATCAGTCCGTTTAAAGCCAGGGCACGCATTTCATCTTCGCCCGGATAGATATAAACCGGGGCAAACTTATAAACTCTTTCAATAATCATGTTGGTGATCCATTTGCTGTGGGCTACGCCACCGGTAAGCAGTATGGCATCCACTTCGCCTTTCAGCACGGGAACCATGGAGCCAATACTTTTAGCCACCTGGTAAGCCAGCGCTTCGAGGATAAATTTTGCATTCTCTTCTCCGTTTTGCGCGCGCTGTTCGGCTTCGTATGCGTTGTTCGTGCCAAGGTATGCCACAATTCCGCCACTGCCGACAACCATTTTTATTATTTCTTTCTCCGTGTATTGCCCGCTGAAGCAAAAACGTACCAGGTCGCCGGTTGGCAAGGTTCCGCT
>JBBSBT010000609.1:0-2158 GCA_038250985.1 Bacteroidales bacterium | reverse complement strand
CTCGACAGATTAATATAAAAGATGCTGGAAAAGAATTGAATAGCAATACTGTCAACTTTTTGTTGGGTATTAAAGCTGCTGAATTTTACACCAACACCTAAATAGGTGTTAAAGAAATATTCGGTTTCGAATCCGTAGTGCCACCCTGACCGTAACTTGTTCAGGTAATCCTGTAATTCAGGCATCAGGCTGTCGGGCGCTTTTTCAATCATAAGGCTGGGGCCAACAAAGGCACCAACTGATAAATGGCCCGATCCGGAAGCGAAGTTAAATGAATTTTTTTTCTGGGCATTCCCTTTTATTGACAGGGCCAGGAGGAAGATCAGAATTGTGTAAAATCGCATCGATGTAGAAGTATGTTAGTTTTTACAAAGTCTTGAAATACGATAACGGTAAATAACAGCAAAAAGTTTACAGCAATGAAACAAAAAAACGACGGCTGCAAAGTGAACCGTCGTTTTTTTGAATTTTACCGTTATTTGCTCTTGTCAGGCGGAGTAGGAATGGCAGGTTGTTCTTTATAGCTTTTCAATTCTTCAAGAATAACTTCTATCGCTTTATTAAGCTGATCGTCAATACCTGCATACTCTCTTGATGGATCGTTATCGATTTCGATATCCGGATCAACGCCGTATCCTTCGACTATCCATTTGCTTTCGTCGGCTGAGTAGCTGGCAAATTCAGGTTTACGAAGATCGGCTCCATCTACAAAAGGCAATGACCCCCTGATGCCGACTACACCACCCCAGGTCCTTTTACCTATCACTTTACCTATATGATATTTCTCAAAACCATAGGGGAAGAGGTCTCCATCAGAGGCCGAATAGCCGTTTATAAGTAAAACCTTTGGCCCGAGCATAAGTTTGGTTGGGGTATGGCCGATCTGTTCAACATTGCGCGCCATATTGCTCCTTTGTATCTCTCGGGTCAGCCGTTCGAGTATCATGGGTGAAACATTTCCACCGCCATTTCCGCGGTCATCAATAATTAAAGCCTTTTTAGCCAGTTGCGGATAAAAATACTTAACAAATTCATTTAGACCTTCAGGACCCATATCCGGGATATGAATATAGCCAACCTCTCCGTTGGTGGCTTCATCCACTTTGCGGATATTGTTCTGCACCCAGTTATAATAATAAAGTTTTGATTCGTCACTAACCGGCACCACCAATACTTTACGTCCTCCTTCGGCAGGTAAAGAGTTAAGCGTAAGCTCCACATTTTTATCAGCGTTGTTGATCAGGGATGTATAAATATCAGGCATATCTTTGGTTGTCTTGCCATTCACCGATGTAATATATTCACCTTTTTTCGCCCCGACACCTACCTGGGTAAGCGGTGAATATAATTCCTTGCTCCAGTTGGCTCCTTGCAGCAAGCTGTCGATGCGGAAATAACCGGAGGCATCTTTACTGAGTTGGGCACCCAGCAATCCCAGATCAATCCTTACAATTGGTTTGCGTTCGCCACCGCTCACATATGAATGTCCAACACTAAGTTCGGCAATCATTTCGCCTATAAGGTAAGTGAGGTCATTGCGGTTGTTGACATACGGAAGCATCACAGCGTATTTGTCGTGCATTGCAGGCCAATCCAGCCCATGCATAGTCGGCATATAGAAAAAGTCACGCATCTGTCGCCAGGCTTCGTCGTATATCTGTTTCCATTCCTGTTTGTTGTCAACCCATATCTTAAGGTCAGATAAATCGATGTATTCATCTGTATTGATTTTTGCCGAAGGAAGATCAATCATCGAAAACTTGTTTTTCTGCCTCACAAGCATTTTCTTGCCATCGGCGGTTATATCAAAACTGATATTGGTACCAAGTTCAGTTTCTTTCTTTTTTTTCAGATCGTACACCTTTGCAAACCTGCCTTTGTCATTGGAAGTATTATAGTAAATTTTATCTTCCACCGACCAGATATTTCGATAATTGCCTGCATCCACGGGTATTTCGATGATGCGCTGCTGAATACCCTCAATATCTATTTTTACTGGTTTGATTTCAGGTTCCGGTGTTTTTTCAGCTTTCTCCGGTTTTCCGCCTTTTTTGTCTTTTGCCGGTGTTGCTTCCTTTTTTGCTTTAGGTTCATCCATTTTAACTTCATCATTCGAAGGTGCAAATGGGGAAGGCGTATCTTTTGCCAGGGTGACCAT
>JBBSBT010000608.1:0-2179 GCA_038250985.1 Bacteroidales bacterium | reverse complement strand
TCAAAGGTTTAAAAGGTCAGTTTTACAAGTTAATTAGAAATCCAGTCACTTTTATTTTGTAAGCTGTTCAATAACATGATTGCTTCGTTCTTCGTCGGTTTTAAAATTCGTTTTAAGGAAATCGGGAAAGAAAAATAGTTTTAACACCAGGAAAAGAATAATAAGCTTAATGATGATGATGGCCCATAATTTTTTACCCACGGTCATACTTTTAAAGCCCTGGTAATAAAACTGGAATATATTGCGCAGTACCTGCATAATAATCAAAGTGCCAAAAGTGAGCCGGAGTTTTGAGTGCTTAAAGTTATTTAAAAAATGTATACTAATAAACAACTTGAAGTACTTTAGACACACTAAGTACTTTATGCACTTTTAATTAATGATTGCATTGATGGCCACCACCTTCAGCATGGT
Source organism: Bacteroidales bacterium (assembly GCA_038250985.1). GTDB lineage: Bacteria > Bacteroidota > Bacteroidia > Bacteroidales > UBA4417 > UBA4417. The sequence continues at coordinate 1,765 of JBBSBT010000608.1, read as the reverse complement.
GTGATTCGTGCTGGTGACAACTTTCGCCACTGTCGGTCACACCACCTGAGATGTAAAGTTTTACGACTTCGGAAGCATCTCCCGAACAGCCTCTTACCACTTCAATACCTGCATTAGCCATGACATTGATGGCACCGCCGCCGATTCCACCGGCAAGCATAACTGTTACACCATCTGCAGCTAAAACTCCTGCAATATTAGATTTACATCCGCATCCCTGAACCGAAGGAATGATTTTCGTATCAGCTATCTTCCCGTCGGGTGAAATACTGAAAACACTATAAAATTCGCAATGGCCAAAATGACCGTCAATCTGGTTATTACCTGTAACTGGAACTGCTATTTTCATTTTTCGTTTTTATATGTTTTGTGGTTGAACTTATACTAATTACTTAATTTCTCAATACCCAGTAAAGGAGCATGATTGAATTTGCGGTCTTTGACTACCAGGGTTGTAAAATCCATATCCAGGCTGCGGTTGAGCAGGATATCGTGTCCGACACAAATCCCTACAACAAGCGTCAGATCAACATTCTCAGCATTCAGCTGCTGAGCCTGCCCTAAAGGATTGCACGAAACTTTGTGGATACAGCTTGTATCATTTACCTCACTTTGTTTAAGACCTCCAACGCTGCATGAAACAGCCGACACTTTGAATCCCTGGTTTACCAGGAGGATCTCAAGTGCAACAGCATATTGCTCCATCCCATAGCAATATGCCATGCCAAGCGTTTTATAATTCATTGATCGGGCAAATTCAACGATTTCCTCGATGCGGGAAAGCGTTCCTGCACGCCCGAAGTCGACTAATTCGGCGGCTGATTTTACAATATCGCTGTTTGTTTTTTCCTGGTACTGATCAATAACTTCAGATTTATTAAAACTTTCGCGTTCGCAGGAAGTTTGCTGTTTCCGGCAAACTTTATTATCACATGTGGTACAATTCATTTAACTAATTTCCAATTTTTATTTCAATTTCTAAATTACTCCTGTTCAAGCGACTTGATTTTAATTCAACTCTTTGGTTATCCATCTTTTTAACATTATCATTCTTTATGCTAAAGGATTCGAAGACTCCTTTTCTTTTTTAATATTTACAAAAATCTCTCTGGGAAGCGCGCTGTGAAATCTGCCTTTTATTTTTATCAAGCCGATGTTGGAATAATGTATCTAATATATCCTGATCCATTCTTTTCCAGTCCAGTAAAACCAGAAGGTAGTTTTGATTTTTCAGATACCGGAAATTTCATTCAGATTAATTAACTCTGTGTTGCCAAATGAATCGCAACCTTTACATTTTATATGATTCTCAATCCCTTCAATCAATTTGAAACACTTTTTGCATTTGAACCACTGTTTTTCAAATTCAACATGTCCACCTTCAATTTCAATGGCTTTGCACTCTACAAATGCTTTCGCTATTTTTTTCAGAGCCCTGTTGTAAACCCGGGTGAATGTAGGCCGTGAAATACCCATTTTTTCTGCAGCAATCTCCTGCGGCAGGTTCTGGTAATTCACCAGGTTAATGCTTTCGTATTCGTCATATTGAAATTTTACAGATCCCAGCTCACTAAGCGGCATTCCAAATGGCTTGAAACCAGCCATTTTGGGAGGATTGAGTATTTTACGGCTTCTAACTGGCCTCGACATTTGTTTTATGGGTTAATAATTTCCTTAAATCGCGCAAAAATAAGGAAATAAACAATACTGCCGAGAGAAACAAGATCCCTTTCCCGATAAAACAGAAAGGGCCGCAGAAAAAACT
>JBBSBT010000607.1:0-2201 GCA_038250985.1 Bacteroidales bacterium | reverse complement strand
GTGCCAATTGTGGCGGATGCGGATATGCCGGTTGCCGTAATTTTGCTGAAACAATAGTAAAGGCAGGCAGTCTGGATGGATTGAACTGTCCTGTTACAGGAAGTGCCGGCATGAAACTGGTAGCTGAAGCAATGGGTCTTGCGGTTGCTGAAACTGCGCCAATGGTTGCTGTAGTTCGTTGCAACGGATCCTTTGCTAATGCCCCGGCAAAAGTTGTTTACGATGGTGCTTCGAGTTGTGCTTTTGCACATATCCTTTTCAGTGGAGGCAGCGGCTGTCAGTATGGATGCCTTGGACTGGGCGATTGCGTGGCTTCGTGCCAGTTCGATGCAATGTATATGGACGAAACAACAGGCTTACCGGTAATTATCGAAGAAAAATGTGTTGCTTGCGGAGCTTGTGTAAAAGCCTGCCCCAGGGTAATCATCGAACTGCGCAAAGTAGGTCCTAAAAGTAAAAGGATTTATGTTGAATGTGTTAATAAAGAAAAAGGTGCTGTTGCCAGGAAAAATTGTGTAGTAGCCTGTATCGGATGCGGGAAATGCGTTAAAACCTGTCCTTACGATGCCATAGTGATGGAGAATAACCTGGCCTATATCAATTTCGACAAATGTAAGCTCTGCCGTAAATGTGTTGAAGTATGCCCTACCAACGCAATTGTAGAACTAAACTTTTCAGCGCGAAAGCCTAAACCTGATGCCGAAAAAACAGAAACAGTTCCTGCCTAGTTTCTTCATTATCATGATCCAATGACTGTTGCATGAAATTGTTTTAAATAAATTCTATGTTCAGAATCACTTATCATAAACTCAGAATCCAAAATCTATAAACGGCATACCTATGATGCTGAAAACATTTATAAAAGGAGGCGTTCACCCTGAAGAAAATAAACTTTCGTCAGGGAGTCCGATACAAATAGCCCCTATTCCTTCCGAGGTTCTCATTCCTCTCGGACAAAGCCTTGGAGCACCGTCAAAAGTGATTGTTAATAAAGGAGATATAGTTAAAACAGGGCAGCTTATCGCCCGGGGTGAAGCGTTTATTTCGGCCAACGTTCACTCATCGGTTTCGGGCAAAGTTGTAAAGATTGAAGAAATCGACGATCAGAGCGGATACCGCCGCCCGGCTGTAATAATTGCAACCGAAGGAGACGAATGGATGACTTCTATTGATACCAGCCCCTCAATCCTAAAGGAATGTCATCTTTCACCCGCTGAAATCATCGACAAAATCCACGAAATGGGAATTGTCGGCCTGGGCGGCGCAACTTTTCCCACAAAAGTCAAAATGATGGTTCCACAGGGGAAAAAGGCAGAAATTCTTATCCTTAATGGCGTTGAATGTGAACCCTATCTGACAGCTGATCACAGGTTGATGCTCGAAAAAGGTGAAGAGATTCTTGTCGGCGCCACCATACTTATGAAGGCTTTAGGTATTAACCGGGCAGTCATTGGAATCGAAAACAACAAACCGGATGCAATTGAACATTTAAATAAACTGGTTAAATCCTTTGCTGGAATTGAAGTTGTGCCATTGAAAGTAAAATATCCACAGGGTGCTGAAAAACAACTGATTAAAGCAGTAACCGGAAAGGAAGTTCCTTCCGGGAAACTTCCGATTGAAGTAGGTTGTGTAGTAAATAATGTAGGAACAGCTTATGCCGTTTACGAAGCGGTTCAGAAAAATAAACCTCTGTTCGAAAGGGTCGTAACCGTAACCGGGAAAAAATTCATCAATCCGGCTAATTATATGGTACGGATCGGGACTCCGATCAGTGAACTTATTGAGTTTGCAGGCGGACTTCCTGATGCAACCGGGAAAGTGGTAAGCGGCGGCCCGATGATGGGTAAAGCACTGAACTCATTAAAAGCTCCGGTAATGAAAGGAACTTCGGGAGTTTTACTTTTCGATGCAGCTGAAAGTAACCGTATGCCTGTATACAATTGCATACGGTGTGCTCGATGTGTATCTGCCTGCCCGATGGGACTCGAGCCCTACCTGCTCGAAAAACTGGTTATCAATCAATTGTGGGACGAAGCCGAAACCAACCGGATTATGGACTGTATGGAATGCGGCAGTTGCCAGTATATCTGTCCATCATCGCGCCCATTGCTCGATTATTTGAGGTTAGGGAAAAGTAAAGTGGGTTATATACTAAGAACAAGAATAAACAATTAAATTATGCAGCTTTTTACTGTTTC
>JBBSBT010000606.1:0-2217 GCA_038250985.1 Bacteroidales bacterium | reverse complement strand
TTTCTTTCGCGAAATTCGTATCATGTCTCCCGTTTTCATACCAAAGCATTTGCACTGAAACTGATTGAAGTACTTAAAAAGGATTCCTACGATATCATTCAGCTCGAAATGCTGTATATGGCTTCGTACCTTGATATCATCCGCAAATATTCAAAAGCCCCGGTTATACTGAGAGCACATAACATCGAACACAAAATTTGGCAGCGGGTAGCTGAAAATTGCCCTAATCCTTTGAAAAGGATTTATCTAAATCATTTATACAAGGCGCTGAAACGTTTCGAAATCGGAGTCCTGAACAAGGTCGATGGGGTTGTTGCCATAACCCCTGTTGATGCCCGCAACCTCGACAGGCTTTCGCACAGCACCAATATTATTTCAGTGCCTTTTGGCATCAAGCTCGATTCGCTGCCCGAAAACCCCGTTCAACCGGCTGAAGCATCCTTATTTCATATAGGAAGCATGAACTGGTTCCCGAATGAAGAAAGTATAAAATGGATGATTTCCGAGGTATGGCCGATGGTTACACAACGGCTGCCTGAAGTGGAACTGCACCTTGCCGGCCGGTATATGCCTGAATGGTTGAGAAAACTCTCCGTTCCGCGTATAATTGTAGATGGGGAAGTCCCTGATGTATGGGAATATATGCAACGGTTTTCGATCATGGTGGTACCCCTCTTTTCAGGAAGTGGTATCAGGATCAAGATAGTTGAAGCTATGGCCGCGGGAAAGGCGATCATTACTACAGCAATAGGAGCTGAAGGCATAAATTATGAGAACGGGCAACACCTGCTGATTGCCAAGGACGCCAGGTCATTTACAGATGCCATCATTAAGCTTTGCAACGACAGTGTATTACGTGAAACACTGGGGAAAAACGCCAGGATGCTTATTGAAAGAGAGCATGACAATACTAAGTTGATGCAAAAAATGACTGACTTTTACACGGAATTGCTGTTGCAGGAAAAAGAATAGTTCCTGCAGATTTCAAATTATTGTTTTTTATTTTTGTGTTTCACATTGTTATTTTAACCCAAGCAGCCCTTACCGGATATGAAAATATTTGTTCTCCTTTCGCGCGTTCCGTACCCCACCGAAAAGGGCGATAAACTGAGAGCATTTCACCAGATCCGCTGCCTGGCCAAAAACAATGAAATTATCCTGTGTTCCTTAAGCGACTCCCCGGTTCACCCGGATGCACTGAAAGTATTAAACCAATTCTGTAAAGAAGTTTATTTCATTCCTATACGGAGACCTGGCATGATATTGAACGTGATAAAAGCTTTTTTTTATGGCAAACCCCTCCAGGTGGGTTATTTCTACCGTCGCCACGCACAAAAGAAGATCAATGACCTGATTGAGCAAACCAAACCCAATCATATCTATGGCCAGCTTATCCGGGTTTCGGAATATATTAAAGGCTCAAAAGTACCTAAAACACTGGATTACCAGGATATTTTCTCGATGGGAGCAAAAAGACAGGCAGAAACAGCCCCGGCCTGGCTCAAACCACTCCTGCTCATGGAATACAGGCGATTAAAGCAGTATGAAAATGACATCTTCGGTTATTTTGATCATAAAACGATTATTTCACAACCCGACCGCGATTTACTGGTGAATCCTTCGCGCGAAGAGGTTGTAATTATTCCGAACGGCGTTGATCATGCGTATTTCCATCCCGTCAAAAAGAAAAAGACACATGACATTGTCTTCACAGGCAATATGGGCTATCCGCCAAATATTGATGCTGCCCGCTTTGTTGCTGAAGAAATATTTCCACGGGTGCTGAAACAATTTCCCGAAGCAACGCTGCTGCTTGCGGGGGCAAATCCGCATCCTAAAGTACAGGCTTTGCAGGCTCCCAATATTACGGTAACAGGCTGGCTGCCTGATATTCGCGACAGCTATGCATCATCACGAATATTTATTGCTCCGATGCGCATTGGCACCGGTTTGCAGAATAAATTGCTCGAAGCCATGGCCATGGAGCTGCCTTGTATCACTTCGGCACTCGCCAACCAGGCACTTGGAGCAGAAGAAAACAAAGAAATACTCATCGGCAATACTGCGAAGGAATATGCAGATCATATTGTCCATCTATTGCAAAATGAAACTTTTGCACTTAATATTGCACAGAACGGGCATGCTTTTGTGAAAAAAATATTCAGCTGGGAGAATTCAACATCAATGCTCGAACGACTTTTTACTTCGTAAATGGTT
>JBBSBT010000605.1:0-2222 GCA_038250985.1 Bacteroidales bacterium | reverse complement strand
CGGAGTTCATCTTCGATCAGCTTATACGCCGATATGTCTGTCGCAATTACTCCTGTTTCACCCTGGGATTCATTAACTGAGAGGCTATTGATTGACAACTGTAGTGGAATAGGCTGATGATGCCCCTCGGCCTGAAATAAAACACTGATATTTTTTTGATCTGAATCGGGGTTCTTTTTTAAGTTGCTGAATTTAATCCGGCTGGCTGCCGAAATAAAATAATCGACCGGTGAACCTATTACTTGTTCCACCGTTCTATTCATGAGCCGGGCAAAGTGACTGTTGCAGTATACAATTATCCCTTGTGGCGAGAGAATGAACGCCCCTTGCTTCATGGTTTCAAAAAAAGTTTGGGCAGATGTTTTACTCAGCGATGAGGAAATAATATTTCCGAAATCAATTCCTTTTTCGGCGAATGTATCTTCGTGTATGTTGCGGATCGCATTCAGAGAAGCCTGCATTCCGGCAAGGCGCAAACGCAACTCTTCATTTTCAGAGCGAAGCTGTTCAATAGTTTGCGCATGTACATCCTTATTCATGAAAATACTTTTTATGCGGTTTTTAAATATCTGAACGAGTGCTTTAGAAATATGGTGAACCTGATGGGCAACGTCACTTTTCTTTCTATGCTATAGCTTTATAATATTATCAGGACAAAAATATCAGAAGATTCTCAGAATAGCTATAGCTGAAACCACACAAAAAATGTAGCTGATCTTATACTAGTTGTGTAGTTTAAAGGACTACATGGTTTTGTTCTCTTCAATTTAAAGTGTCAACTATGTTGTGCTGTTTATCAATTAATAATTATGGGAGAGTGTAAAATCAAGTTAAAGAAAAAGTGAAAAATATGTTGTAGCAGTCGTTGATTTATTGTGGCAGAATAATAATTATAGCCGGAAATATTTTTTTTCGTTTAACTCTAATGTTTAGAGCAGCATGGTATCAGCAGTATATAACCTTTTAAAAAAATCTTGTCCCGGCATAGATTTATCTAACAGGTTCCCCGGGTTTCATAAGCCACCAGGAAAAATGCAAAAAGCCTGGGGGACTTTGTGTTTCTTACAGGCCAGCCACAAATGAATTGCTGAAGGATTTGCAAAATTGCTTGTTTTGCTGATAACTGTTTTCGTTTTCCTTTAAAGTAATATGTGTATAAATCCAAACTGTTGTTTGCCTGTTTGTACTATTTCTTTGTTTTGCCCTTTGATTCCGGATCTGTCTTTTTAATCGCTATTCCTTCAATTATGGAGTGGATGTTTTTATCATCCGCCAGGTTGAGATCCTGTTTCAGGAAATCAAGATTATAAGGCAACGGAATACCCAACTGTGCAGAAAGTTTGTTACAATGCTGTTTCAATTCAATCATGCGCATCTCTCTCCCGATGGCTAACCTGTTAAAACGGGTGAGCTCATCATTCGACAGAGCCAGTTCCTTTGCTTTTTGTTTAATCTGTTCTTCCGAATGCTTGCGGTCCGTAATGTCGTGTCCTATCCCGACCAGGCCGGTAACCTTACCTGTTTCATCCTTAAGAGGTATTTTTGATGCGAGATGCCAACGCTGCTTTCCGTTTTTATCAAGATAAGAACCTTCATAGTTTAGGAATGGTTGTCCTGACGTTAATACTTTCATATCTTCGTCAAACCAGCTTTTCCCCATATCTCCGGTGAATAGTTCTAAGTCGGTTTTGCCGATTATCTCTTCTTCGGATTTTGCACCCATCACTGCCAGGTCAGCAGGATTGGCAATGATTTTGCGACATTCGGCATCTTTCACATAAATGGTATCAGGAATATGATCGATGAGCGCACGCAGCATCTGACGTTCCTGCCTTAGCAATTCTTCCGACTGCACGCGGTCGGTAATTTCGGCGAAAATGGTGGCGTATCCATTGATATCCCAGGGTGCCATGGATATAAAAAAATACTTGTTCGTCGGGGCGTAATAGCTTTCGAAGGAAAACGGAATCCCTGTTGTTACAACTTGCAGACCTTCGGAGAGGTATGGCGGGATACCAGTTCCATAGACTTCAGAGGCAAGCTTTCCGATAACATCTTCCTTTTTTAGACTCAATATGGATTCATATTGTTTATTTACTCCTACTATTTTGTAATCAATAGCTTTACCTGCGTGGTCAAATACCAGTTTTTGAAAGCAAACGCCTTCGCCCATATTTGAATATAGGTTCCGGAACCTTTCCTCGCTTTCGCGAAGCGCCTGT
>JBBSBT010000604.1:0-2226 GCA_038250985.1 Bacteroidales bacterium | reverse complement strand
TGTTTGCTGCCCATCATTTCTATTTCTTCAAGCGTAGGCGGAGCTATCTTCAAAAGAATATCAGAAGCAAATATTTTACGGGTGTCGTGCGTAATTTCGGCACCCATTTCGGAATATTCGGTATCCGAGAAATGCGCTGCTTTACCGGCATCAGCCTCAATTAGAACCTGGTGTCCATGATGTACAAGCAAGCCTACAGCATCAGGATCGAGTGGTATTCGGTTCTCCGAAAACGCGAATTCCTTTGGAACACCTATCAAAAGGCTTTTTTGCCCGCGTTTCACTTCCAGCCGCTCTTCCTGGGGCATGAGCTGTCCCGAGTGAAACATCCCCGAATAGTTATTCTGCATCATAACCATATCCTTTAAAATCAGAATGTAATTGTGCGCATGTTGCCATCCTGCGAAACGACTATATCTACATGCACGGTTTCTTCAGGCAACAAATTTACGATTTTTTCGGGCCATTCCAGCAAGCAGTAATTTCCACTGTAAAAGTAGTCTTCATAACCTATTTCAAGCATTTCGGTCCAGGATTTAATACGGTACAGATCGAAATGATATACACTCCCTGAATCCCTGGTAAGGTATTCATTAATGATAGCGAAAGTCGGGCTGCTAACAGTATCCGTAACATTCAGGTTTTCACAGATGGTTTTAATGAAAGTGGTTTTACCGGCACCCATTTCGCCGTGAAAGGCAAAAATCCTTTTATCCTTATGTAATTCCACTAACCTTGCAGCAATGGGTTTAAGTTCACCAGGTGTTTTACAGGTGTATATTTCGGCCATAAGCAATCAATGTAATTTTTCAGTTTCTGACTTATTTTAAGATTCCCCGGTTTCAAATGCGGTACACCTGACATCCCTCTGAATCATAAAGAACACTATATATTTTAGCGTCTTTTGTGCCTTTTCGAGATGATATTTTTTGCTGGAATTTATAAAAAATAATCTTCCAGGCACTAAAAGCAAATAATAAACCGGGGGAGAGAAAGATGAGCCTTTCATTTGCATACAAGGAGAAATGTGATTTGATTAAACAAAAGCAAATTAGTATCGTTAAATCAGCAATCTTTATGTCAGAAGATCCTCACAAAGCTATCCTCACCTCTCTCGTCACCGGGTTTATGTTTTTTCTTTTTGAATTTCAGGAGCCTTACCAGCTACTTTGCTTTCATATAAATAAACGGTATCATCATTTCCTCCATCGAAATACCACCATGCTGAATCGTATCGCGGTAATACGATACATAATGATTATAATTGTTGGGATAAGCGAAGAAATCGACACCGCGGCAGAACAGATAAGCTGTACTTACATTGGTACGAGGCAGGAAAGCCTCTGCCGGATTTTTAACTTCGAACACTTCATTTTTATTATAATTCAGACTTTTCCCGTTTTTATATCGCAGATTCGTATTGGTTGCCCGGTCGCCAATCACTTTAACCGGGTTACCAACCCTTACCGAACCGTGATCTGTAGTGATAATGAGCGGAATTTTTTTCGCAGCAAGGAATTTAATAATATCCAGCAATGGTGAATGTTCGAACCAGCTAACAGTTAGAGAGCGGTATGCCGCTTCATCGTCGGCCAGTTCGCGTATCACTTCCATTTCGGTGCGGGCATGCGAAAGCATATCCACGAAATTGTATACAATTACATTGAAACGATTGTCCATAAGGTTGGGCAGTGTTTCAACCAATTTGCGACCGGCCGAAAGATTCAGTATTTTTGTGTACGAATATTTAACATCGTGCCCGAAACGTTTCATATTCTCGCCAAGCAGTTCGCTCTCAAACTGGTTTTTACTTCCTTCTTCATCTTCATCCACCCAGTATTTGGGATATTTTTTTATGATTTCGGTTGGCATAAGCCCCGAAAACAAGGCATTGCGGGCATATTGAGTTGTTGTAGGCAGGATGCTGTAGTACAATTCGTCACGCTCCACACGGTAATATTCTTCAAAAATAGGCTGAAGCATTTTCCACTGATCGTAACGCAGGTTATCAATCAGTATAAGGAACATTGAACTGTTCTCTTTTATAAGAGGGAAAACTTTTTCACGCAGTAGCGTATGCGACTGAATCGGTTTTTCGGTGCTGCGACCGTTCAGCCAATCGAGATAATTCCGTTCAACATATTTGCAAAAAACCTGGTTGGCCTCGTCTTTCTGCGAACGCATAATATCAACAATACTCTGATCCTGGGCTTTTTCGAGTTCGAG
>JBBSBT010000603.1:0-2226 GCA_038250985.1 Bacteroidales bacterium | reverse complement strand
TCTGATTCCAGTTTCATCCGGTAAAGCGATGCTTTTAAAAACTGGTCGCCCAGGCTGGTGGTTTTCGTTTGGTCATAAATCCGGTTTACCAGGTCGAGCGCTGTCTGCGACTGGCCTATACCTGCAAGTGAATCAACTTGTTGCCAGTTGTGTGTATATTGGTTTTGTGGAATTGCAGAAAGACTTAGTAACAGGAAAAGAATGATGAAGATCGTTTTCATAATTTTAGATTTGGCTCAGGATGATAAAAGTATGCATTTTGCCTATAAAAGATGCTATTGTCCGTCTTTTTCCATAGATCCCGGGAAATTAATTCCCCCCTCAGGTAAAATTTAACGGAATTCCACATTTATAATTCACCGCCTTCAAAATCCGGACCAACAGGTAATGGAATTGGAATATGTTTAAAAATGATTACTTTTAATCCGGATTTTAAACAAAATGCATGAGGGTTTTCTTTATTCTGTTTCTTTTTTTCTCTTCTTTTTTACTCCGTGCGCAGAGCGCTGCCGAAGTGTATATTGCCAGCTTCGACTCACTGGCCATTGAAGTTTCGCGCAATTATGGAATTCCGGCCAGCCTGGTACTGGGCATTGCTCTGCACGAAACCGGTGCCGGCATGAGTAAAATCTGCCAAATAAATCACAATCATTTTGGAGTTAGAGGACGCGTAAAATCAACTAAAACTAAGTCAGGATATAAGATGGCTTACATTAAATTCGATACAGATGTAGATTCATACCTGTTTTTTGGCGAAATGATATCGCATAAAAAATATTATACCGGTTTAAAAGGAAATATGAATCATATGAAATGGCTCAGAGCCATGAAAGCTGCAAAATATGCTACTTCATCGTCGTGGATCAGCCTGGTAGATAAAATGATCAGACGATACGATCTGACCTGTTATGATACTACGAATCCCTGGCTGGTATTACCAATAGCAGAAACAGAAGATACGCTGAACTATCAAACAAAATAATATCTGTAAACGCTTAGTCATCAGGCAACTTTGCCGTGATAGGATTAGCCAGCCCTGAATACGAAATGAGTTCAACCCTTCCCCGGCCAACAGCTTGTTCGGAATCTATACGTACCGGGAGACGGTTTAAATCATCCGTTACCCAAACGGTAATAGGGTAAGGATCGTCAAAAGCATAACCGGTTGCAACCATAGGTTGAAAGGCAATGCATCTGAATTTTCCCAGTTTGGTTTTCACTGTTTCATGGCCTTTGAAAATTACTCTTGAATAATATATCGAATCGTCCAGGAAAAAGGGAATTACAAAAGTGCCACCCGGTTTTAAATCCGAAATATCCAGTGTGCGGGCATAATATAAAGCCGAAACAACATCCTGGATATTGTCGGGCACTTTCATTATTTTCTGCATGCTGACGGCAAGGTGATCTTCATGGCGAAAATTGACAAGGTCATCTTTTTTATATTTGTTCTCGCGGGTGCGCCTTATAAACTGACTGGCAATAAGTGCATCCTGGTCAAAATAGCTCTCAAAACGATCGTGAATTTTATAAAAGAACTCGATAAACCCTGTGGTTTTACCCTCGCCCACCACATGGTAAGTGCTCCTGTTATTAATAATTTTATTTTCTTTCTTAACTTCCAGTGTAGCTTTTCCTCCGGTTATGCTTCCGGTAAGGGCCGAGTTAAATGCAACCCGGAATTCCAGTTTCTCGCCGCGCTTAAAAGCAGTATTGTGTATGGTCCGGTATGACGACTGGGGGAAAGCTGAAAGGCAGCTGAATAAAATAAGTATAACAAGGAGTCGGGGCATTTAATATATTTTAAAATAGTGTAGTCAAAAAACGATCCAAAGTGGTATATAGTGTGCAGTTTTAAAATCAGCGGTGCTTATGATAACGATTAAAGCCTTTGTATTCATACAAATAACCTATCGTTTTTTTCTGAAAAAATCTTTCATCAGCAGTCCACATTCTTCTTCAAGCACGCCGTGCGTTACTTTAGTGCGCGGATGCAGCACAGATGAGCTGAGCAACGAATAGCCCCGTTTTATATCGCCTGCACCGTACACTATCCTGCCTATCTGTGTCCAGAATGAAGCGCCGGCACACATCACACAAGGCTCAATGGTTACATACAAAGTGCAGTCATCGAGGTATTTACCGCCTATAAATCCGGATGCAGCCGTAAATGCCTGCATTTCGGCATGAGCAGTAACATCGTTCAGCTGTTCCGTAAGATTGTGG
>JBBSBT010000602.1:0-2248 GCA_038250985.1 Bacteroidales bacterium | reverse complement strand
TTCTACAGATCTAAATGAACAAAGGATTTATAAAAAGATAGATGAACTCAACAGGCAAATAAATCAGCCAGAGACAACCCATAATAATTTAAGCAATCAAAATCAACCTAATGATAATAATGAAGGTTTTTCTAATGATGTGGGCAAACTGCATAACATGATGCAGGTAATGAATGATAAAGAAGAAGCAGACCCGGAGATGCAACAGTTAAACGGTACCCTTGACAAAATTTTAGACATCCAGCATCCACAAAGGGTAAAAGATAAACTGAAAGAAAAATCATTGCAACAAAAGGAAGTAGTTTTTGCAGTTAGCAAAATTCCAGTAGCAGATAATATCAGTCTGCTTGATACATCTAAACATAAGGCTGAAAGCAATGCAGGATTCTATGGTATTGATGATAACGAAAGTCAATCAGAAAAAGACAATGCAATAGAAGCAGTTGTTCACGCGAATCAAACACTTGTAAATGGTGCAGTAATTAAACTTCGGTTGACAACAGATATTTATATCAGTGGCTCATTAATCCCAAAAGGAAATTTTTTATATGGCATCGCTTCATTGAATAATGAACGGCTTGAAATTGAAGTCAATTCTATCCGCAATGGCAATTCGCTATTCCCTGTAAAATTAGAAGTATATGATATGGATGGTTTACCTGGTATTCATATTCCTGGTGCCATCGCCCGTGATGTAGCAAAGCAATCTGCTGATAACGGTTTACAATTAATGGAGCTTACTTCTGCTGACCCTTCATTAAAGGTACAGGCTGGTGCTGCCGGAATCAATACTGTCAAAAGCCTGATGAGCCGAAAGGTGAAACAGGTAAAAGTGTTGGTGAAAGCAGGGTATAAAGTTCTTTTAAAAGATATAAATATCCAACAATAATTATTAACCTGTTCGCCGAGAGGTAGGCAATAAAATTTATTTTATGAAACGATTTGTGTGTTTGGTATTCGTGAGTTGGTTATTCGTTTCCGCGAAAGCGCAAACTTCACTTTGTATATCAACTGAAAAAACAACAAGCCTGGTATTCCCTTTTGCAATTCTTCATGTGGATAGGGGGACTCAATCAGTACTGGTTCAACCTGTAAAGGAGTCACCAACAATTTTATTAGTTAAAGCCGCTACTAAAGGTTTCCCCGAAACTAATTTAAGTGTGATTACAGAAGACGGGAGCGTTTACACATTTGTAATATGCTATGATAATAATCCTGCTCAATGGGTTTATCATTTGCCTGTAAATAAAACAGCAACGCTGGCAACTTATGCCATTGGCATCTTGGATAATCCTAAAACAATGAGGGGCATTAAGGATAGTAAATGGGATATACTCATAAAAGTATCCGGCATTTATATTAAAGATGATGTTGTTTTTTACCAACTAAATATTAGTAATCAAAGTCCTATTGATTATGATATAGATCTGCTCCGGTTCTTTATTCGTGATAAGAAGAAAGGTAAAAGAACTGCAGTGCAGGAAAATGAATTGAAGCCACTTTATGTTGCTGGTAATATTTCAAAGGTGAAGGCAAGTAGTAGTTCAGTTATTGTTGTCGCATTGGATAAGTTTACGATTCCAGATGCAAAGTATTTGGCTGTACAGATGATGGAGAAAAATGGTGGCCGGCATTTACTGATGAAGATAAATAATAGGAAAATCCTGAAGGCAATTCCGTTACCAGATTTAAGATGAATAACGGACATCCCATATCAGACGAAGTGTTGGACATGGCCGACATGGCACTATCAAAAGGCCAACATTGGATGGCTTATAATCAATCGCTGTATTTTATTGATAAAGGAGATGTATACTTTTTTGATTCTCAGAAAGAGGCTAACGATTTTGCAAAAGACAATATTAGTGACAGAGATAGTTTTTATACAATTCGTTTCAATTCTATAAAAGACATACTCGAAAGAATTCCTTATGAAGATAAAATCAATATTGAATCGATAAGAAATCCTGATGCTAATGGTTTGTATAACCGGGAAGGAAACGCTTTCACAGATTCATTAATAGAGCATTTTGAGCAAAAACAATTATCATTATTTAATTCACAATTAAAAACAAACATTATGAACAACGAAAATTTCCAGTATTTGAGTGATAATCTTAAATACATGGGCTTTGGTGAAAACCTGAAATCAGAATTGGAAAAGAACCTAAATGAAGGCAAGGCCGATTTTCAGTTGCATTACAAGGCAGAGATTAATAAAAAGCCATTTGAAGCAACAATGAATTTC
>JBBSBT010000601.1:0-2257 GCA_038250985.1 Bacteroidales bacterium | reverse complement strand
TTGTAAATCATTGTTTTGATCAGCAGCGGGTTTACTTCGTTTATTTCAGCTTTCATCCGCCATTGCTGGTCGGAAGATAAGGAAGCATTCAGCAGCTTTTTGTCATCCGAAAGGATCAGTTGGGAATAGCGGATATTTGTATGAACAGGAAAAATCCTATCCATAACAAGAAAAAGCGCTGTGCAAATAAGCAAAGAAATAGCAAACCGTTTCACAAACCGGGGAAGATTTCCGAACCAGGTATTAAATCGCATTAGAATATTTCTAGTTTTGAATATTATCATTCTTATTTGCTGTTCAATAAATCAAGTGTTTTTTGCTCTTAATTTTAAATGTACCCCTCTGTCCTTCGGACATCTCCCCTTAAAAAGGGGAGAACCAGGAAACCAAATGGTTGCAGATTATCTGAATTACTTTTCGAAACAAACACCTCGATCGAATTAACAGAAGATTAAAATAATTAAACTACACTGATTATTCCTTCTCCGGTTCCGGTTATACTGCCGATAACAACCGCATTATCAACACCTTGCTCCGATAACTCCTTTAATACCTGCTCCTTGAATTCTGCAGGAATGGCCACAAGCAATCCGCCCGATGTCTGGGCATCGCAGAACATAAGCTTCTCCGTTTCGGAAAGTATTGCTTTCCAATTGATCCATTCCTTATAAAATTGTAGGTTGCTACGCGTTCCGCCGGGAATGGCACCAGCCAGTGCCAATTGTTTCACTTGCTTCATAAAAGGCAACGAACTAAAAACTATTTCGGCATCAACTCCACTACCACGTGTCATTTCACTCAGATGGCCTGCCAGTCCAAAACCAGTAATATCGGTACAGGCATTTACCTGGAATTTTAAAAACACACTTGATGCTTTACGGTTCAACTGTTTCATCCAGGTACAGGCTTCGGCGGCAGCGGATTCATCTGCAAGTCCGCTTTTTACAGCTGTAGCGATGATTCCTGTTCCCAAAGGTTTTGTAAGGATCAGCACATCTCCCGGACGGGCACCTATATTTTTCCAGGCTTTTGCAGGATGCACCAGGCCGGTGACACACATTCCGAATTTGGGTTCTGTATCATCTATGCTATGGCCGCCGATAATACTGATACCCGCTTCGGTGGCTTTATCTGCCGCACCCAGCAATATATTTTCAAGCACCGTAAGCGGCAGGCGATTCACCGGGAAAGCAACAATATTAAGTGCAAACAAAGGCGTTGACCCCATGGCGTAAATATCGCTCAAAGCATTGGCAGCAGCAATGGCGCCGAAATCGTAGGGATCATCCACAATAGGTGTGAAGAAATCAAGTGTCTGAACTACAGCCTGTTCCTGGTTTATGAGATAAACAGCCGCGTCATCGCCCGAAGCGTTGCCCACCAGCACATTAGGATCTGTTGTTACCGGAAGTTTCCTGAGAACACTTTCGAGGTCGGCGGGCTGCATTTTACAGGCACATCCTAACCCATGCGTGAACTGTGTAAGCTTAACCGTATCACCGGGTTCACTTTTTATGATTTCCTTCGAAGGCCGGGCAATGGCATGGTAAGCACCGGCAATCATTTTTGCAGCATTCTTCATTTCCCCCGGAACCGAATATTTGCCTGTCGAGAGCCGGATGGTTCCCATGGCAAATTCAGTAGAAATCCCCATAGCCACCAACACATGCGAACTGGTAACACCTGCCGCATGACATGCCGCTCCTGCCGAAGCAGCCAGCAGCGGTAAGGTTGACAATAAAGTATCGGCAGGAATTCCCCTGAAAGCGATGCTGAGGGTATTAGGTAAACTGTTGTTAAGATCAGTATGAATATGCATTTCGGGAATGAGACTGAGCAATTCACCACAGAGCAGATCACGCATTGTTTTTACATGGCTACTATTTTTCGCCAGGTCACGGGCTGCAATTTCAGCTGCTTTCCCAAAACCGGCAATTTCGAGGAGATTCTCGGTCCCGGCACGAAGGTTATTCTCCTGACCTCCACCGTGTATAAGGTTTTCGAGTACAACACCTTTTCGGATATAAAGCGCACCAATGCCTTTTGGCGCATAAAATTTATGGCCTGCTAAGGTGAGTAAATCCACCCCTAATTCATTCACATCAATCTTAATTTTCCCTGCCGACTGGGCCGCATCCGTATGAAAAAGTATTCCGTGAATGCGGGCAATGGCAGATAATTCAGCAACAGGCTGTATAGTTCCGATTTCGTTATTGGCATGCATAACGGAAATAAGAATGGTGCGGGGAGTTATTAA
>JBBSBT010000600.1:0-2260 GCA_038250985.1 Bacteroidales bacterium | reverse complement strand
CCTTGCCATATAAGGATTCATCGCCTATTAATTGAACCAATACATTGTTGTTGGCATCCTTGTTAACCGTGAAAACGGCTACATCCTGGTTCTCCCGATCATTCACAGCGACCTGCAGCACAATGGTGTGATCATCGCCGTCAGGATAATCTATAACTTTAATGTAATCAACTTTGTAATCGCCGTTCAGATCGAGGTTGTTGATTTTTGAATCTTCTGCATTCAGGTTCCTTTCAAAACCTTCGAGTGTTTCCGATTCCTGAAAAAGCTTCATCACTGCAAACAGGTTGAGGTTATCACCCGGGAGATTTAGTTTTTCCGGAACAATGTCCTGGGCCTTGACTGTGAATCCAATCAAAAATATAAGGACAAAACTGGTTAAAAATTTAAAGCGTTTCATGGCTAAGATATTTTTGTAAAGGTTTGTTTTATTTACCTTATGTTATCTGAAGTTAGTATATCAACAATTGTACCAAGCGAAGTTCTGGCATAGGAAGATGTATACTTGAAATTATGGTTAATTGATTATCAATGCAATAGCATTTTTTATTTTTCAAAAAATATGCTGCTTTTAATATTCTGCTTCTTTTTAAAAGTAAGTTAAAAGTGGTTGTCCTGATTTTCTCAGCAATCCTTTTAAGAGGGAAAAGCTCTTGTCCAAAATCATCGGCCAACTGATTGACTGATAACCTGTAATTGATTTCAGGCAGGCAGGTTAATAGCGATTAATTATAACCTTAAAAATCGCACTTCGATTATCCCGGTTTTCAGATCAAAATATCAGTTTTGATTTATAGAAGTTGATTAATAAAGCATCCTTGCCCGTATAGTATGCGGAATATTTTTCAGGTCTTTTAAAATAGTATCATCCGTCTGGCTTTCGGTGTCGATAATCACATAGCCGATTTCAGGATCAGTTTGCAGAAACTGTGATACTATATTGATATTCCGGCTGGTAAATACGTTGTTGATATCTTTAAGCAGCCCGGGCATGTTCTGATGAATATGCAAAAAGCGTTGTTTATTCAGATTGGGCTGAAGAGAGATCTGTGGGAAATTAACTGCACCAATGGTTGACCCGTTATCGCTGTAGCGTATAAGTTTTTCGGCCACTTCCATCCCTATGTTTTCCTGGGCTTCAAGCGTATTTCCGCCAATGTGGGGCGTTAGTATGGCATTGTCAAATTCCTGTAAAACAGAATGGAATTTTTCGGCAGCTGAAGCAGGCTCTTCAGGGAATACATCGGCAGCAACACCAGCCAGCTGACCTTGCCGCAGCGCAGATGCAACAGCAGCATAATCCACCACGGTTCCCCTTGAAGCATTTATCAGGACTGAACCCTTTTTCATGACAGCCAGTTCAGTGTTTGAAATCATATTTTTGGTAAGTTCCGTTTCCGGAACGTGCAAGGTGACCGCATCCGAGATTTTCAATACTTCTGAAAGGGAGGAACAGGCAGTAGCTTTACCTATGCTGAGTTTTTTTTCGATATCATAATAAAATACATTCATTCCCATGGCTTCGGCCAGTATGGATACCTGTGAGCCGATATGCCCGTAACCAATAATACCCAGGTTTTTACCCCTCACCTCAAATGAGTTGGATGAAAGTTTTAACCATTCACCCCGATGAGCGGCAGCACTTTTGGCCGGCACTTCGCGCATAAGCATAATAATTTCAGCTATCACCAGTTCGGCAACCGATCGCGTATTGGAAAATGGCGCATTGAAAACAGGGATACCCATATTTTTGGCAGCCGCTAAATCAACCTGGTTGGTTCCTATGCTGAAACATCCGATTGCGAATAGTTTTTTGGCATTCCGCAGAATTTCGGGATTGAGTTGGGTCCTGGAGCGGATACCAATAATATGAACATTTTTTATTTTTTCCTCCAGTTCCTTTTCCCCGAGAGCTCCTTTCAGATATTCAACATTGGTGTAACCGGATTCGGAAAAGTATTTAACCGATGATTGATGAATCCCTTCGAGAAGAAGGACTTTGATATCTTTTTTATTGAATGATAGTTTCTTTGTCATAAACAGTATTTATGCCGGATAATTGGCATCGCCAGGCTATCAAAGGTTTATAAAAATAAAAAAATGGGGAGAACAATTTGTTATCTGATTGATAAACAGCATACTGAAATCAATAAAAGACAAACGCTCTCAGGCTGTAAAATTAACAATAAAAATCAAATCTGATGTGACTATATCTCAGAACAAGGTATCCTGATTTCCATGCAAGTTTTTAGACTTTTTT
>JBBSBT010000599.1:0-2262 GCA_038250985.1 Bacteroidales bacterium | reverse complement strand
ATTAATCAGATTTTGAATCCTGCTATCTCCAATATAAGGTTTGAAATCCGGATCCGATTTTAATCGGTTGATATCTTTAAATCCAAGATCAAAGGCTTGTTTCAATGCGCTGAAAACATCATCCGGATTATGATTCATTGCCGCTAATTGTGCTGCCATATATCGGTGTTCGGCATTTGTTGGGTCAACCAGCCTGTATATTTCGATAAACCGTGCTGCCGCAATCAGGTCGCCCTGTTTTAAAGCATTGGTTGAATACATATAGCTGCTCATGCTCAGCGATCCCAGCACTCTTTGATAAACCTGGTTTAAACCTGGTTTTCCCTGGTTTTCTGCAATGGCTCTCAATTGGGAAGTTTCTTTGGTCCACCATTCAATATCTTTTACAGGGATCTCAGGCAGATACTCGCTTTGCAGTTCCTGTTCCTTAACCAGAAGTTGTTTTTGTAGCTCATTGTATGCAATCACTTCTTTGTCGGCCGAAAGCCTGCTGACTTCTGCCTGTAGAGGCGCCACATCCGTTAGCCCTTTCAGGTAATGCAGCATTTTTATATAAATTTCCTGCTGTTGAGGGTATTTGCTTTCGGCTCCATAAGTTGTAGCGACATTATCATTGTTTTCAATAAATTGGTTTATTTCATTCCTGTCGGCAGGAATGGCTTGCTGCCGCATAGCGTCGAACCGGAGCCAGGTGAAAATATCGGGTATCAGATCCTTCGGTGGCCATTGGTGGATTCCGTCGAATACCAGCAAGTGATGCTGATATCCGGCGGTTTCCAAAGCTTTATCAAGTTGCTGAATTTCGTAGAAATTAAAATCCCTTTTCCCAACCACGGCCAGGTAACTGAATGGCCTGACAGGTTTTTGGTTTATGTTTGGAAGGCCTGCACCACATCCAACCACACCGGCTACACCTCCTTCGGTAATTGCAATTGCTCCTGCAACGCGCGACCCGCCTGAGAATCCACACAAATAAATGGCGTTTTTACTGACAGTAAACCTGCTTGTTAGGTCAGCAAGCATCTTATTGTAAATCCCGGTAGTTTCCTCAATGGTCATCCCGTTTTTTGAATTATTCGAACCCGCTATTATAAAGCCGTTTTTTGAAGCTTCGCTATTGAAAAGATTCACCGGTAATAATCCATCGCCATGCGGATCAAACAGAATTAACAGTGGGCAAGATTTTCCTTTCTCATATTGAGGCGGTAAAAACAGGGCATAGGTGGTGTTAGTATCCGCGGTACAGGCAACTACAGGATATATTTTGGACGGATTGAATTCACTGCCTTTGTTTTGCTGTCCCGAAACACAGGAAACCAATCCTGATAGAAATAGTACAGCTGGTATGAGTAGAAAAAATGGTTTTATCATTTTGAAGAAATTGAAAGTGCAGTCCCAGGATATTTTTTTTTTTACAAAGTTCGCTTTTTAATGTTTTGTAACAAAATAATGTATATTTGGCATCTTACATTTTAAGCAACTATTCCTTTCAGCATCATGGTAAAGGTTAAACGATTAATTTTTAGAAATATAAAACGACGCGATGAGTTCGTGAGTTAATTGAATTAACTCATTATCAATCACTTATTTTATTATTTTTTCTAAAGATTTAATGCCATGGAATTACCTTTTGCAGAACCTTACAGGATTAAAATGGTGGAGTCCATCCGCTGCAGTACCCGCGAACAAAGGGAACAATGGATAAAAGAAGCCGGTTATAATTTATTCAATCTCCGCAGCGACCAGGTTTTTATCGACCTGCTTACCGATTCGGGAACCGGTGCCATGAGCGATAAACAATGGAGCGAGATGATGCTGGGCGACGAAAGTTATGCCGGGGCATCGTCGTATTATAAACTTAAATCAGCCATAAAGGATTTGCTAGGCTTCGAATATTTCCTGCCTACACACCAGGGCCGGGCTGCCGAAAATGTGCTTTTCAGCGTTTTGGTAAAAGAAGGCAATGTGGT
Organism: Bacteroidales bacterium; assembly: GCA_038250985.1. Lineage (GTDB taxonomy): Bacteria > Bacteroidota > Bacteroidia > Bacteroidales > UBA4417 > UBA4417. The sequence goes on along the minus strand of JBBSBT010000599.1, from coordinate 292 downwards.
ACCCGGAAACTCGCATTTCGATACTACCAAGGGCCATATTGAATTCCGCAAAGCCACAGCCATTGATTGTACAATTGATGAAGCCTTTGATACCACTATTGATCACCCTTTTAAAGGGAACCTTGACCTGGGGAAACTCGAAGATGTTTTAAAAAAATATCCCCGTGAGCAAGTTCCTATGATCATCGTTACCATTACATGCAATTCCTCCGGCGGCCAACCGGTTTCGTTGGCCAATATCAAAGACGTAAAACAACTGGCTGCAAAATACAATATACCTGTAATTTTTGAT
>JBBSBT010000598.1:0-2269 GCA_038250985.1 Bacteroidales bacterium | reverse complement strand
CAAACACTCTATAATAAGATAAAGAAATATGGACTGTGAGAAGGGAGAAGGGAGACTGGAGAACGGAGAAGGGAGAGCGGAGACCGGGAGATGGGGAGAGTGGGTGAAGGGAGAAACCGTGAAGGGAAGATTGATCGAATTTGAGTTCGGAATGACTAAAACATTGTATAACAATTAGATAATAAACTCAACTTGCTGAATAAAACAATATATCGTAGCATCATAATCCGGGTTTCGGGTATAACGCTGACAGCTATTGCCATGAGCCTGCTTGCAGTTTTGCTGAGGCAATGGGTATTTATACTTATTGGTGTTCTGTTATTGGTCTGGCAAACGGTTTCGGCAATTTATGCTATGAACCGGACGAACCGCCAGATCACTTTCTTTTTTGATGCGATACGCAATGAGGATTCGACGTTACACTTTCCTATAAAAACCGGTAATAAAGCTATAGATGAACTAAACGTAAGCATGAACCGGCTGAATGATGTTATCGGAACTGTTAAGCTGCAGAACCGGGTGCAAGAGAAGTATTTCGGAAGCATTATCGAACATGCGGCAACTGGTTTGCTAACTTTTGATGAAAACGGACACATACTTATAGCAAATTCTGCTTCCAGGCGATTATTAGGGCTGGATCCTTTAACGCATATCAGTCAACTGGAAAAAGTAGAAAAAGGTTTGAGTTCCGAATTCAAAGAATTGTCACAAGAGCGATATAAACTAGTGCGTATCACAAATGAGCGAGGCAGTTTGCAACTTTCGTTACGAGCTACCGCCATGGCAATTGATAATAAAAAAGTAACCTTAATTTCTATTCAGGACATCAGAAATGAATTAGATGAAAAGGAAACAGAATCATGGATCAGGCTTATCCGGGTGATGACACATGAAATTATGAATAGTATTGCACCTATCACCTCCCTGGCAGAAACGGTATCCGGCTATTTTGCGGATGGTGATGAAATTAAAAAATGTGATGAACTTGATGAAAACATCATTGGCAATACCATCACAGGTTTGAAAGTTATCCGTGAACGGGGATCAGGACTGATAAAATTTGTTGAATCCTATCGGCAACTCACGCACCTGCATGAGCCGGTCCGAAAAAATATTGATTTGCAGTTGTTTATGGAAAAGGTAAAGTTATTACTCAGTTCCGAATTAAATTTCAATAAAGCGACTTTAACTGTCAACTTTCAAAACCAGGGGATGATGGTGTTTGTGGATGAAAATCTTTTTTCCCAGGTTATTATTAATCTTGTCCGCAATTCATATGAAGCATTGCAAAGTCAGGAGAACGGAATGATAGAAATAAATTCGTATAAATCAACCAACAGCCAAACTGTGATTGAAGTAATTGATAACGGCCCCGGCATCCCGATCGAATTGCTTGATCAGATATTTGTCCCCTTTTTCACAACCCGCGAAAACGGAAGTGGAATAGGTCTAAGCCTTTCGCGCCAGATAATACGCAAGCATAATGGAACTATTTCGGTAAAATCGTACCCAGGGAATACATGTTTTGAACTTGTTTTTTAATTCAAATTTGTTGTTGTTCCTATATTTGATGTTATATTTCCAACGGATAATTTTACTTAGCTTTAATATCATAAGCCATCAAAGCATTGGTGTGCCTGATGTATAGAATCCCGTTGTGGATTACCGGGTGCGCCCAGTAGGGTCCCGTACTGCCCAGGGTAACTTTGAAACTGCTTACAAGGTCGAATTTTTCGGGAGTAGCTTTCAGCAATCCCACGTTACCTCGTTTTTCGTCGTAAATATAAAGCATCCCATCGGCCGAAATAATGGAACCTTTGCAATTCCAGTGTTCTTCCCACATTTTTTTACCGGTTTCCCAGTCGATACAGCACCAGTTGCCATTGCTGTTGTTCAGCCAGTTGGAGCCATAGATGTAGCCATCGATAAGCACTACTCCGCCGTGATGAACATCCAGCACGCTGTCGGTCCAAACCACTCCGGCGCTCTTTCCGTCATCTGCAATTTTTATCATCATTCCGCCGGTATCATAACCACCGGTAACATAAACCTGACCATTAGAATAAAGCGGAGTTACGCATTTGATAAGTTCCCCGCCAGGTCTAAAATCTGCCGGAAGCTTATGTGATACTTTCCAAAGAATTTCACCATTTGAAGCATCAACAGCAAAAACATTATTCATTGAAACATTTACAATCGTTTTTTTGCCTGCAAAATGGATGAGAATTGGAGAAACATAGCCCGGCTTGTCTTTAATACTTGTGGATTT
>JBBSBT010000597.1:0-2274 GCA_038250985.1 Bacteroidales bacterium | reverse complement strand
TATGGTCAGCAATGTTATCGGCGAATTGCGACCCGGTTTCAACGCCTTCGAAACCCTGAGCGGAACCTTTCCGGCAGGAACCTTATCGGGGGCCCCCAAGCACAGGGCTATACAACTTATCGATGAACTGGAAAACGATGCTCGCGGATTTTACGGCGGAACCATCGGGTTTGTTGGCCAAAAGAACGAACTCAACCAGGCTATTATCATCCGTTCATTTTTGAGTAAAAACAACCGGCTTACCTACCAGGCAGGCGCAGGAATTGTCGAAAGCAGCCAGGAAGAAAATGAACTGAACGAAGTATTCAACAAAATCAACGGCCTCAGAAATGCGCTTAAGGAAGCTGATACCCTTTTCAAACCCAAAGTTCAGATTCAGGAAATTGAAACAGGAAATTAATCGATTTATCATCGGGCAGAGGAGAATTTTGCACCAAAATAACATACAACACAAATGAAACTACTGGTTCTGGATAATTACGACAGCTTCACCTACAACCTTGTTCAGTTGATCGAAAAGACAAGTGATATAGAGTATGAAGTTTGTAAAAACGACAAAATAACTCTGGAAAGGGTAAACGAATTTGATAAAATCTTATTATCGCCCGGCCCCGGGATACCCAAAAATGCCGGGATACTGAAAGCTTTGGTAAAAATGTATGCTCCAACTAAATCCATCCTTGGAGTTTGCCTGGGTTTGCAGGCCATAGGTGAAGTGTTTGGTGCGGAACTTATCAACCTTGATACCGTTTATCATGGAATTGCCACCGAAATAAACCTGGTTGCTGAAGATTCACTTTTTGACCATTGTCCTCAGCGCTTTGTTGCCGGGCGCTATCATTCGTGGGCGGTTGATTATAAAACCATAACTGCCGATTTAGTGGTAACAGCCCTGGATGATGAACAGTGTGTGATGGCATTGCGTCATAAACACTACGATGTTAAAGGCGTTCAGTTCCATCCCGAGTCCATTCTTACAGAATACGGTGAGCAGATCATCAGGAACTGGATCAGCGGTTAGGGATTTGCGATTTCGGATGTGCGATTTACGAATGACTTTGGAAAGTGATTAACGAAGAGTGAATAATGAATAATGAAGAGTTTAAGATCATTGATTATCAATCTGATGACCACCGTTTAACCACATATGACCATGTATGACCACGTTTGACAATCGTATGACTATTGTATGACCAATAAATACCAGTTAACAATATGAACGAAATATATCTAAAACTCTCCGCCGGCCATCACCTTTCGGTAGCGGAAGCGGAAATACTGATGAAAGGATTATGCGAGCAGCAATACAACGAGTACCAGGTGGCTTTTATCCTTGGGTTGTTCAAAACCCGGATCATGGAAGTAAATGAGCTGACCGGTTTCCGTAATGCTCTGATGCAATTGTGCGTTCCGGTTAAGCTGCACACACACACCATTGATGTTTGCGGCACAGGCGGCGACAATAAAAACACCTTCAATATCTCAACACTGTCCGCATTTGTTCTGGCAGCTTCGGGTGTTCCGGTTGCCAAGCACGGGAACTTCGCCTCCACCTCCATTTCAGGCTCGTCGGATATCCTGAAGTATTTTGGATTTACTTTTAAAACCAATGAACAGGAATTGAATGACGATCTCGACAAGCACAACCTATGCATTATTCATGCACCGAATTTTCACCCGGCTTTAAAAAATGTTGGACCGGTGCGCCGGGGCCTGAAAACAAATACACTTTTTAACCTGATGGGACCTTTGGTTAACCCGGCTCAGACCGAATTTAAATATGTCGGAGTTTTTAACCGCTCGGTGGCCCGCCTTTATAATTTTTTCCTGCAAACAGGTACAACCAAATACTGCCTGGTAAATTCACTTGATGGATACGACGAAATCAGTTTAACATCGGATGTGCTGGTTGCCACTAATTCGGGCGAACAGCTGATTTCCCTGGATGAGCTTCCGTTTAAACCAAATACCGCTGAAGAGATAAGCGCCGGAAGCAGCATAGAAGATGCAGCTAAGATATTTATGGCAGTTTTAAAAGACGAAGCTAGCGAAGCGCAGAAAAATGTGGTTCTGGTTAACAGTGCTTTTGCCATGAAGTGCTACTCGGGCAAGGACCTGAACGAATGCATAGCTGTTTGTTCCGAAAGCATTGAGTCGCAGAGAGCTTATCGGTTGTTTAACAGAATTATTCAGAGTTAGTTATGAATACACTCGAAAAAATTGTTCTCGAAAAGAGAAAACAGGTACAGGAGGAAAAATCCTTATTCCCCGTTG
>JBBSBT010000596.1:0-2281 GCA_038250985.1 Bacteroidales bacterium | reverse complement strand
CATTTCTTTCGATCCTGGTTATTTTCATATCGTGCAAATCAACCAGCCTGCCTAGCGAAAAACCGGCCGAAAAATATTCCCCCTTCAGTTACGAACCGGTACCTTCAACTATAAGCCTTCCGGTTGAAATGAAGGTTTCAGCATTGGAATCCATGATCAACCGGCAACTTACCGGGCTGATTTATGCAGATACCAGCTTCGACAATAACGGAGGCGATAATATTATGGTTAAAGCCTGGAAACAGGAAAACATCAAACTGGGCTTCGAAAACGGCCAGTTTATTTACCGTGTCCCGCTGAAGCTATGGATCAAGGCGGGATGGAAAATTGAACAGTTCGGCATATCCCTTTCCGATTACCGCGAGATGAATGCCGCGATTGCACTCAAGTTTCGGTCGTCGGTAGTCGTGAATAAGGATTGGTCCATTACAACCGTTACTACTTCCGACGGATACGAATGGCTGAGCAAACCTACCCTGCGAATCGGGCCGGTTGACCTGCCGATTACCTTTATTGCCGATATGATTATTAAATACAATACAAAAACCATTAACTCAGCAATTGACGATGGATTGCAGCATAGTTTCGACCTGAGAAGCAATGCCTTGCAGGCATGGATTGAAATGCAAAAACCCATGCTTTTATCCGCAGAATATGGCTTGTGGCTCAGGGTAAGTCCGAAATCAATAAGTGCGCTTCCTATAACAGGAAGCAATGGAATTATCAAACATACCACATCCATTCAGGGAATTACCGAATGTTTTACCGGCAAAGAACCGCCTTCACGCATTAACCGGGTACTTCCCGACCTGGTTACTGTTAACAACCTCAGCGACGATTTCCTGGCCAATGTTGTTTCGTATATGCGTTACGAATACATCGATTCCATAACACGTTCAATGCTGGTAAACACTTCGTATACCTTTGGAAAGAAGAAAATTACTATTACCGGTGTGTCCGTTTATGGTAACGAGAGCAAGATGATTATTGCAACCGATGTTACAGGAAGCATAAAAGGGAAGTTGTATTTTGCGGGCGTGCCGACATACCGTGATTCTGATTCGAGTTTAATTTTTAAAGATCTTCGGTTTTCGATACAGACACAAAGCTTTTTACTCAAGTCGGCTTCGTGGCTGGCAAACAGCGGCATTGAAAAGATGATTGGCCGGACAATGTCGTACCCGATTGGTGCCGAGGTGCGCGAAACGTATGATATGATGTTGGAGAGTTTGAACAGGTATGAAATTGGCGAAGGGTTTTACCTAACCGGTAGCCTTTCGGGCTTCGAAGTGCAGCAGCCAGTCCTAGCTCCCGGCGGTATTATTGCCCCGGTAAGTATCATGGGAAAGCTTTCCGTAAAGCTGGAGTAAGGAATTTTCAATGGCTGTTTCCGAAATGCTTCTGAACATTTTTTGGGAAAAGCTACATTAAACCTTGATAGCAATTCCGCATCAAAGTTATTTACTGAGCCAGAAATAAATTGAAAATCCCGGCACCGGATTTTTATTTTTCACTCGTAAGATTCATGCTATATTTTCGATCTGTTTAATACTTAGTGTGAAATGCGTTATTAAACCAGGTATTGAAGCCAATTAACCTGGAACAGATATTCATCAGAATAAAAAAGCAATCCCAGCTGGAAAACAAAGACCAACATATCATTCAGTCGCTTAACGAGGCAAATTTCGAGATACTCTTCAGGAGTCATTTTTCGGGATTGTGTTATTTCGCGCAGAAATATGTCAAGGATTTTGAAACGGCTAAGGAAATCGTACAGGATGCTTTTCTGAGTCTTTGGGAAAAACGCGACACCATTGATATGGAAAAGCCTGTCAAGTCTTATCTTGCCACTATTATCCATAATAAATGCACCAATCACCTGAGGGATAACCGTAAATTTGATCAGAATATACTAAACATCGAAAACCTGCTTGAAGTCCCTGAATACGATGGTGCCGACAGCATGGTGGAAAATGAACTGAAAGAACGGATTGATGCTTCAATTGCTGAACTTCCTGAAAAATGCAGGGAAATTTTTGTGATGAACCGCTACGAAAACCTTAAATACCAGGAAATTGCAGATAAATTACAGATTTCGGTGAAAACCGTGGAAACACAAATGTCGAAGGCATTGCAGCACATGCGTATCAGGCTGGCTGAGTATATAACGGTTTTTGTAATGTTGATAAGCAGTTTTTTAAATAAATGACAATTATGTTAATAAATGATTCCGAGAAAAGGCGAGGGGCGACATTGAAGTCAGATCTTCAGACTCCGGTCT
>JBBSBT010000595.1:0-2287 GCA_038250985.1 Bacteroidales bacterium | reverse complement strand
GAAATAGAAATCAGTGAATCTTGATTTTTTAAAAAAATACTGGTCGATCATCGTATTCCCTGGCAATGCTTTATTTTATGAGGGTTTCATTATATTACGCCCCGCCGGGGCTTTTTTATATATATATGATCTTTCGCTATAAGTATTATCGCGGCGCTGCCGCTTTACAATAGCTGCAGAGCAGCATAATATTTATAGTCAGATAGTTATGTTTTTTTTATCCAGCTGCAGAGCAGCGTAATATCGTAATCGATTTATTTACCGGACAACAATGTATTTAATATCAAATTACTGATCAGTTATTGTATTCTCCGGCACTGATTTATGCAATAGGTCGGAGTTTCTCAACCATAATTGCTGCTGCCCTATCCGAAGCCCCTGGAGGACCAACACGTTCGAGAAGTTCTTTATAGTCGTCCAGCATCCGGCTGCGGTCCTCTCCATCGGGCAAAAGCGGGGCAAGTTCACGGCTGAGCGTATCGGCTGTAAATTTGTACTGTATGAGTTCTGTTACTGCTTTGCGGTCCAGGATAAGGTTCACAAGTGAAATATACTTTACGTGCACTACTATCCAGGCCACTAAGGCTGAAAGGAAGCTAAACCGGTAACAAACAACCTGCGGCACACCAAGCATAGCCGTTTCGAGTGTTACAGTCCCTGATTTAACAGCTGCTGCACGCGAAACCCTCAGCAAGTCGTAGGTTTGACCATACACTATTTTTACCGGGTAGTTTTTTATAAGTTTGGCGTAAAAATTTTCACTCAATGATGTCACCCCTGCAATTACAAACTGGTAATCGCTGAACCGCCTGGTTATTTTCAGCATATGGGGCAGAATGTGGCGCAGTTCCTGTTTGCGGCTGCCTGGTATCAAGGTAATAATTGGTTTTTCACCTAAATTATTGATTTCCCGAAAAGCCGTTTCATCAATTTTTGCATTCAGGTCCATGGAATCCGGCATCGGATGGCCTGTAAACTCAACCTTATATCCGTATTTTGCATGGAAGTCTTTTTCGAACGGCATTACCACGAATGCCAGGTCAGTGGTGCGGTGAAGCTTATGCACCCGGTGCTTTTTCCACGCCCACACCTGCGGCGAAATGTAGTAAAATACTTTTATTCCTTTGCTTTTGGCAAATTCTGCAATGCGCATATTGAACCCCGGGTAATCAACCAGGACAACAGCATCCGGTTTCCATGCAAGGATATCTTCTTTACAGAAGCGAATATTGTGCAAAATGGTGCGCAGGTTAAGTATTACTTCCTGGAAGCCCATGAAAGCCAGATCACGGTAGTGTTTTACAATTGTGCCACCGGCTTTCTGCATGTATTCCCCACCCCAGCAGCGGAATTCAGCCTCCGGATCACGAGCCTTTATCCCGTTCATAAGCTTTGAGGCATGCAAATCGCCCGACGCTTCTCCTGCAATAATGTAATACTTCATGGGACTTAGCTGTGGTTGAATTAAAATGGCAAAGTGAAATCACTATCCTTAAGGAAAAAGAAAAATAGCAGGATCAGAATTATTGTCAATACCATCATGCTCTTTCCTGTTTTTTCAAACTTTAATTTTACAAGGTAATATCTCATAACAATTAAGTTGGCTGCAAATCCAAGCAATAATATGTCCGCCATCCGCATTCTTCCCAATACGTGAAAGTTAATCTGTATCAGCCGGATCACCGAAGCAAAAAAGAGTGCAACGGGTAAAGGAATGATCAGCGAAAGAATTATTCCCAATGATATTTGGTCGTTCTTTAACCAGCTTTTTATCGACATATATTAGAATTCGAGGTTCCAGTCATTAATTTCTTTGATCATATGATGTGCTGTAAGGTCGATCTGTACCGGGACAATACTTACATAGTTGTTATTGATAGCCCAATGATCATTATCTTCACCATCTTCAAGGTTCACAAAATCACCCCTGAGCCAATAGTAGTCGCGTTTATGAGGATCTTTACGTTCATCAAAATTCTCATTCCAATACGCTTTTGCCTGTCTGGTTACTCTTATTCCATTTATCGGGCTGCCATTGAGTGCCGGAATGTTTACGTTCAGGCAAATTCCATCGGGAAGACCATTAGCCAGCACCTTGGTGGCAACAGACTTGATTATTTTACCACAATGACTGAAATCAGCATCATGCATATAATCATTCAATGAAAAACCTATGGAAGGTACATTTTCCATGGCTCCTTCGATTACGGCTGCCATAGTACCCGAATACAAAATATTGATCGAAGCATTACTTCCATGATTGATTCCCGAAACAATCAGGTCGGGT
>JBBSBT010000594.1:0-2293 GCA_038250985.1 Bacteroidales bacterium | reverse complement strand
TGCAAATTTACAACTTTGTGCTCAGAATCAAAGCCTGTACTTAATATTTTTTTTATGCCCGAAATTCAGAAGTCAAAAACCAGGAACATTATTTTCGATTTGGGTGGTGTGTTGCTGAATATCAACCCGTTACTTTCCATGCTCGAGCTTGAACGAATAAGCGGGATAGCCAAAGAGGAACTCATATTGAAGTTTACTGAAACACGTATTTTTGAAAAATTTGATACCGGAAGCCTTAGTGATGTCCAATTCAGGAGCGAATTATGCCTGATAATGAACCGGAAAGTAAACGATACGGAAATAGACCGGGTATGGAACGAACTTTTACTCGATTTCCCTTTGCCGAGGGTGGAACTGTTGCAACAGCTAAGAAAAAACTATCGTGTTTATTTATTATCGAATACCAATATCATTCATTTCCGCCACTACACAGCGGAGTTTTACAAAAACTATGGCATACAGATGGCTGACTTGTTCGACCGCTTATTTCTTTCGTACGAAATAGGGATACATAAGCCCGACGAAGGTATTTACACGTATATGCTTCAGCATGCCGGTATTGATCCTTCGGAAACTGTTTTTTTTGACGACACCCTGGCAAACATCGAAGCCGCTAAACGCATAGGCATTGCAGGAATCCATATCCATGAAGGGTTTGATATCACACACTTTTTTGAAAACGGAATTTTGAAGTAAGGTTAATAGTTAAAAGTTAATGGAAAAGAGTCGTTGCTGATTTACGATTTTAGATTTACAAGGTACAGTAGGGGGAGCATTTCATTTCCTGATCGTAAATCGTAAATCGTCATTCGTAAATCCGATATTAATTCAGATCTCTGCCTTCGTCCTTCAGCATACGATAAATGGTTGTTTTACCGATATTGAGTTTATCAGCCACCAGCCGTACTTTGTTATCGTATTTGTTCAGGTAATGTGAAATAATAATTTTTATGTAATCGTCGAGGGTAGCCTCTTCGTTAACAAAATCAAGCATAGCCGTAGTATTCGGCAACTTGATATCTTCGGCATGTATGGTATCGGTATTTGTCATTACTGCTGCCAGATCAACAATAGCCTTTAACTCGCGTACATTCCCCGGGAAGGGGTATTTGCGGAATTTCTCCATGGCGTCGGCAGAGATAATAAGTTTGGGCATACTGTTTTTAGCACAGAATTCGTCCACAAAAAACCTTGCGAGTAAAAATATATCATTCCCCCGCATCCGCAAAGGAGGTAGCTCAATCGGCAGCCCCAGCAGGCGGTAATACAAATCTTCCCTGAAATTTCCTTTTTTTACTTCGTCAAGTAAGTTTTTATGTGTGGCCACAATTACACGCACATCAAGTTTCTGTGGCTTATTGGAGCCCACCCTTACCACCTCTTCTTCCTGCAATACCCGCAAAAGTTTCGCCTGCATATTCAGGTCCATATCCCCTATTTCATCAAGGAAAATAGTCCCGTGATTGGCTTCTTCAAATCGGCCGATTCGTAGGTTATTGGCCCCTGTAAATGAGCCTTTCTCATGGCCGAACATTTCACTCTCTATCAGTTCACGTGGAATCGCTGTGACATTTACGGCAATAAAAGGCTTGTTCTTTCTTTTTGAATTAAAATGTATTGCCTTGGCAACAAGCTCCTTACCCGTTCCCGTTTCGCCGTGTACCGAGACAGAAATCGTTGTTTTGGTGGCTTTTTCGATAAGCCGGAAAACGGCATTAATGGCCGGGCTGTCGCCCTTTATCAGGTTATTGAATTCATATTTCTTACCAATTTCATCTTCAAGGTTCGAAATGCGCTGCTTAAGGTTAAAATTGGACTTTATATTCCGCATTATCGACCATATCCTGTCCTTGGTATCCTGATCCTTGAGCACATAATCGTAGATACCTTTTTTCAACAACTCTACGGCGGTTGAAATGTCCTGCTGGCCCGATACTATAATTACAGGTAACTCAGAATCGAATTCCCTGATGCGCTTTAACACATCAAATCCGGTCATGTCAGGAAGATTGAAGTCCAGTGAAATGGCAGAGGGCGCTTTATACAGGTTTGCCAGCAACTCTTTACCCGAAGTGAAAACCGAAACCTCATAATCAGGATTTTGTGACAGATGATACGAAAGAATTTTCGCATACATAATATCATCTTCCACCACAAAAATTTTAAATGCATCCATAAAGTGTCCTTTTGATAGGTTAATTTCCTAAATACGGAAAAGTAACAAAGTAAGTTAAAAAAATAGTACAATTCCCGAAACGGGACTTGATTTTTCATTTCAGGAAATACACCTCCC
>JBBSBT010000593.1:0-2297 GCA_038250985.1 Bacteroidales bacterium | reverse complement strand
CCTTATCCTTTCCATAATAACTTTAAACATAACCTGCGCACCATTACTTTTGTATGCATGGGGTTTATGCTGATTATGCTGTATTTTCAGCCTTTTGGCATAAATTTCCTGGCATCGCCCAAGGATGGATATTTTGTTCTTGTGATTGGCCTGACCAGTGCAGCCAACTTTTTTTTCAATACATTATTCCTGCCGGGGTTGTTCCCAAAAGTGTTCGAATCGGAAAGGTGGACAGTTAAAAAGGAAATGATCTGGAATGTTGGCATGTTTGCTGTTCTGATTGTGACATTTACATTGATAGCAATGGCTTTTGATATAACCGGCATGCAATCGCTTACAGTATTCCGATCAGGAGCAATCGCTTTGCTGCCCCTGATTCTCTTCAACCTGGCAAATTATAATAATTCGCTCAAATCGAAAGTATCCCAGGTGATTGACAGTGGCCGGCAATGGCTCACCGACGAAAGAAAAGGAATGCATGTTTCAACAAATGAACAGGTCCGGATTGAATCCGATAATGGAAAAGAAGTTTTTGAAACCGAGCTGAAGAATATTATTGTTATACAGTCGGCAAGTAATTATATTGAGATTTTTTACCACGAAGGTGCAATAATCCGTAAACAGATGATCAGGCAAACCCTGAGTAATGTTGAATCGCGCATGTCATCGTTCCAGAATATTAAAAAATGTCATCGTTGCTGCCTGGTGAATATTGACCAGATATCGCGGCTTACAGGTATCTCCCCGAATTATACACTCGAATCCAATGGCCTCGATTTCCGTATCCCGGTCTCCAGGCAAAATGTAGCTAAGTTCAGGAAGCTACTTTCCCGAAAATAAGTGAATTCCAGCACCTGTTTTGTTAGTCATTTCATCCTTCAGGATAAGTTTTCAGGGGTCTAAAACTGCTTATTCAGGAATATAACCTGCATTTCATCCCTGCCTAACCGACAATCCAGCCCTAAACCAGACGTTTCCTCCCATTTCATACAGTGCAGCCCATTTTTATGCAGGCAATTCTTATCAACAGTACTTTTGTAATCAGGAAAGCACATATACATTAAACCGTTTACATCCGCAGGCAATTTAAATCCCCGAAAACATTATAATTTCCAACGAAAAACAGCACATCAAATGATGAAGATGAAAGAATTAAATATTGGCGGATTAGTAATTCCAACACCCATAATACAAGGTGGTATGGGAGTGGGCATTTCCCTTTCAGGACTTGCATCTGCTGTAGCAAACGAAGGTGGTGTAGGCGTTATTTCTGCAGCCGGACTGGGAATGTTATTTAAAGACTCTTCAAAAGATTATCTTGCAAATTGCGTTTCCGGTTTGCAGCAGGAGATCAGGAAAGCCAGGCAAAAATCAGCCGGGATACTCGGTGTAAATATTATGGTAGCGCTCTCAAACTATGAGGACCTGGTGCGCACATCCATTGAAGAGGGGATTGACATTGTTATATCCGGAGCCGGACTTCCTCTTGATCTGCCAAAATTCCTGACTCCCGGATGCAAAACCCGCCTGGTTCCTATCGTTTCATCAGCAAGAGCGGCAACTTTGATATGCAACAAATGGCTTGCCAATTACAATTATCTGCCTGATGCAGTGATAGTGGAAGGACCTAAAGCCGGCGGACACCTCGGATTTAAGCTTGATCAGATTTTTGATGACAATTATGCCCTCGAAAAATTAATTCCCGAAGTGGTTCAGGCTGTGGATGCCATAGCACTACTTAATGGAAAAAATATACCTGTAATTGCTGCCGGCGGAATTTATTCCGGCTCCGACATAGTTAAAATAATGAAATTAGGCGCTTCGGGCGTTCAAATGGGTACCCGGTTTGTTACTACCGACGAATGCGATGCTTCCATTGAGTTTAAGCAAGCTTATCTGGATGCAAAAAAAGAAGACGTTAAAATTATAAAAAGTCCTGTTGGCATGCCGGGACGTGCTATCAAATCTCCATTTCTGGATGAAGTGGAAGCAGGAAAACGCCAGCCCAAGACCTGCCCGGTAAACTGTATACGCACCTGCGATATCAATACAGCTCCTTATTGCATTATTGCCTCGCTTACCTCTGCATTAAGAGGCAATTTCAGAAGAGGCTATGCTTTTGCAGGAAGTAATGTATGGAAGACGAATAAAATTATCCCTGTTAAGGAACTGATGCAGACTCTTGAACATGAATATAATTCATACATGGAAAAAACCGAATTGGTGGTTTGTTAGAAAAAGAAACTACAATAAATTAATTAATCCCTGCTATTATAAAATGGCAGGGATTTTTGTTT
>JBBSBT010000592.1:0-2309 GCA_038250985.1 Bacteroidales bacterium | reverse complement strand
TACCATATCGCAGGTTACGTTTATGGTCGGGAATAACGATCCCAGGTATTTTTCCAAGGTCTTCAAGCAAAAATTCGGGATAACTCCCTCTGAATACAAAGAGAAGTATTATGGTCATAAGTAGGAGTTGCCGAAAAATATGTACAAGTCTGTTTATCAAAATAATACAATAATATCTGGTTGAAAAAATGCAAGGATTATTAATTGGGAGAAAAAATTGATTGCACTTACTATTTCGGTGCGCTGCACCTTAGCAGGGACACTTTGATGATTTTCTATAAATATTAAGGTGCGCTGCACCTAACACAAAGCCACAGAGTGGCGAAATATTTGTTGCCATAAGCAAAACGCATCAAACACAAGGTGCAGAGCACCGAAATATAAAATTGAAACAGAATAGCTGAGTTTTTCAGCAAACCCTACGTAAATAACACAAACAAGGAAAAAAACAGTAGATTGTCGTTTATTAAACGGACCTGTCGAGGGTTTTGAACCTTTTAAAGGTTTCAATCCGATTTAGAATTATTAGTCCGAACTCTGGCTTTATTTATTGGATCTATTATACTATGTGCAGGGTATGGCAACAGGCACTCCCAATTTATTACCCGCAATCTTCCTGTTCATAACCATAAAAGGTTAATTATCCTGCTGTATTTCCCGAAAACATCAATACGCTTCCAATAGCAAACGATGGTATTATTTGAAAATTCAGATCCATCTAAACTAAAATATTGACTGAATCAAATATTCCACACTTTGTACAAATTATTTCACATTTAAAAATCAATTGCAGTATAAATTTGCTATAACAACAAACACATTGATTTTTAGTGAAATCCTGTATTCAAATAACAAAATATGGAAATAAAATGCTAGATTTGAAAGTATGTTTTTAAAAGCGCAAAATCAGATTTTCTCATGCTTTTCCAGGTAAAAAAAACCCCTGTATTTATTGCTGAATTTGAGTTAAGTAAATGTAAATAAGCATCAAACTGAAAATAAATTTTAATTGGTATACTATGAATTGTCTGTACAAAAATGCAAAACAGAGTATTTGCGGGTATAAGTTTATTATCCCGCTTATTTCCTTACTTCTGCTGTTTAATCTGTCGCTCGTGGCACAAAGCATCGAAATAAAGGGAGTAGTAACTGATGCAACCACCAAAGAAACTATCCCTGGAGTTAATATTGTAGTGGATGGAAACAATATAGTTGGGACAACTACTGACGTAAATGGAAATTTTAAGTTAAAGGTTGATGCTAAAGCCGAAAAACTAGTTTTTTCTTTTGTCGGTTACGCTACCCAGCGTGTTTCAATTGATGGAAAGACAGAGTTTAACGTCAGCCTTGTTACTGATGTTAAAATGCTCGATGAAGTTGTAGTTGTCGGTTATGGCACCGTTAAGAGAAGGGATCTTACCGGATCAATTTCTTCGGTAAGTGGAAAAGTGCTTAATAATATTCCGGTTACATCAACAGCACAGGCAATCACCGGGCGGATGGCAGGCGTGCAGGTTACAGCCACTGATGGTTCACCGGATGCGGATATCATAATCCGGGTTCGGGGTGGTGGCTCTGTTACACAGGATAATACGCCATTGTATATTGTAGATGGTTTTCCTGTAAATAAAATCAGTGATGTTGACCCAAATAATATCGGGAGTATCGATGTTTTAAAAGATGCTTCTTCAACTGCTATTTATGGCGCACGCGGAGCAAACGGGGTTGTTATCATAACCACTAAAAAACCTACCGCCGGCAAAACCACTGTTAGCTATAACGGATACCTTCAGGTAAAAACATTGCCTAAAAAACTATCCGTTCTTTCTCCTTACGAATTTGCCTTATTACAATATGAACTGGCTTCGTTGAAAGGAGCCTCCGGAATCAGCGGTTATAACAGGTATTTTGGTTCAATCGAAGATATTGATATTTATAAAAATCAGATTGGCACCGACTGGCAGCGCAAGGTGTTCGGTCCTTCAGATTTGAATGACGCTTTAAGCCAGGGGAATAAATTCTCAAGTTCGAATAATTTCAGCCTTATGGGTGGCAACCAGATCACAAAGTATAATTTAAGTATCACACACACAAATGATCCCGGGTTAATGATAGGGACAGGCAACTCCCGGACTAACCTGAATTTCAGGTTAACGCATGATTTACTCAAAGTGTTAAAAGCTGAATTCAATACCCGTTTCTCACAAACGATTATCGATGGTGCAGGGACTTCTGATTATACTAAATCGTCAACAAAAATCAGAAATGCTGTAACCTACCGGCCAATCAATGGTCTTGCCGATTATATT
>JBBSBT010000591.1:0-2312 GCA_038250985.1 Bacteroidales bacterium | reverse complement strand
GTAAATTTAGTATTGTTTTTTTAATGGATGAGTTTTAAAATCTTGTGAGGCTTAACGCCAGTTTTATAGCAGATGCCAGCAACAACAGGCCGCTTACAGGTCCAGGTCTGAACTTTAACGTTTTGATGTTCCTTCGTGCAGCCATGAACTGACCGGCTAGTATCCCTGAAAACAAAAACAAGCCAATCAGCAGCCAATGCATGTAGGGATGAATAGACAGTATTCCTATTGCAATACCAATTATCAATGGGGTAATTCCCTCAGCTAATGCGTTAAAAAAGGTAGTTTTATTATCGGTGTAATCAATTGTTTTTTCCGGTTTTTGCGGCCTGATGATAGCCGAAAACAAAATTCTCATTCCAAGTATCAGCATTATGCTGAGACTGATCATCATATTTAACCTCAATTCGGGGCCGCCCATTTTATTACCAACCCACATCCCGGCACCGACCATAATAAGCTGCACCAGGAAAGTGATACCCGTGTAATAGAATTTGCGCAGCAATGATTCGTTTGCCAATACTAGCCCGGCGTTGAGGTACGAAATCCAGGAGTTGAAAACCAGGGCCAGGGCCAATATGATTATTTCAAAATTATTCATCGAAGCGATTTTTCCGTATTCCTAAATTGGCCGGTATACCAATGCTGTTATGATTTCAAGAAAGCTGCGATCGGTTTCATCAAACGAATTCAGGGAAGCGCTATCCACATCCAAAACAGCCATTATCCTGCCATCAGGGTGACGGACAGGTATTACAATTTCGGAATTGGAGCGCGAATCGCAGGCAATATGACCGGGGAACTGGTGTACATCAGGAACGACAATACTTTTATTCTGTGTAACCGATGCCAGGCAAACACCTGTTCCCTGCAATACCTGGCAGGCTACCGGTCCCTGGTACGGGCCTACAATCATCATATCACCATGTGCCACATAAAAACCACACCAGAAAAAATAGTCGAACTTATTGCTTAAAACCGCAGCTATGGTAGCCATTCTGGCCACAGGATCGTTGGTTTTGGTAAGCAAGTTTTCGAGCTGAGTGACAATCCTCTTGTAACGGCCTTCTTTTTTTGATTTATCCATCCTTGAAAAATAGCCGGTAAAGATACAAACATTAGCCGGGAATTTCATGTTTACTTTATCCGGGGATTTACAGAAGGAGTCACCTAACGCCGATGGGTAAAGATAGTTATTTAAACAGTCATCCATATCAGGACAAGAAGCGACCAGAACGGTTTCCCGCAAAGCTGAAAAGGACACAAGGTAGGGTTGCACGCAGCATTCCTTTGCCGGAATGATTATGTAGTGAATAATTGAATTTATCAGTCCCGGATGACACATTACTCCCGAAATCTTTATATCTGCCTGTAAAAACCTTTACCTTTGAGGTCTAAACCCATTTGTTTATGAATTACAACGGTCTTGTTACATCCAGGCTTCCTAAAGCCGGAACATCCATATTTGCAGTAATGTCAGGGCTTGCCAATGAGGTTGGTGCCATAAATCTTTCGCAGGGATTTCCTGATTTCCCGATTTCGATGGAATTGGTTGAGCGGGTAAATCATTATATGCATAAAGGTTTCAATCAGTATGCTCCCATGCCAGGGGTTCCGGCACTTCGCGAAGCCATAGCCTCAAAGGCTTTTGATACTTTCGGAATTACTTATGATCCGCAAACGGAAATCACGGTGACTGCCGGAGCTACCGAAGCAATTTTTTGTGTGATCACAGCAATGATTCATCCGGGAGATGAGGCCATCGTTATAGAGCCTGCTTACGACAGCTATGCCCCGGCAGTGGAACTCAGCGGAGGCGTGGTGCGTTATTCCTCACTGCAGGTCCCTTCTTATACCATTAACTGGCCTGAAGTTGAAAGTTTAATCAACAGCCGGACCAAACTTATCATGATTAATTCGCCCCATAACCCAACCGGCAGCGTGCTGCAGCCAGCCGACCTCAAGAAATTGGACCTGATCACTCGTAATACTAATATTGTCGTGATGAGCGATGAGGTTTATGAACATATTATTTTTGATGGTATCAGGCACGAGAGTGTTTGTTATTACCCCGAACTGGCTGAGCGGAGTTTTGTGATAGGATCGTTTGGCAAAACATTTCATACCACAGGATGGAAAACAGGCTTTGTGATGGCCCCGGCAGTATTGATGGCTGAAGTGCGCAAAGTACATCAATTTGTGGTATTTGCATCCAACACACCCATTCAGCATGCTGTAGCTGATTACCTGAAAAATAAAGAAAATTACTTACAATTACCTGCATTTTACCAGCAGAAACGTGATTTGTTTAC
>JBBSBT010000590.1:0-2328 GCA_038250985.1 Bacteroidales bacterium | reverse complement strand
ATTTAAAAAAGCAGTATATTTGCACGCTAAAGCTAAAAAAAGTGAAAAACAATAATCCCATGAACTTATTTCTACTCAACAAGCATTTAAATATGTTTGTTTGAGAATGGCTGTTAGTTAAAGGATTAATAATGACCGTTCTCTGGAAAAACAGGGGACGTTTTTTTTTGCAATTACAACAGGAATAAGATATTTATTATGAAGACAGAACGGCCACAAAAGCAGGGATTATACCAACCGGAATTTGAGCATGAGAATTGCGGAATCGGATTTGTTGCACACCTGAAAGGACAGAAATCTCATTCAATTATCAGGCAGGGGCTCGAGATACTTACCAATATGACCCACCGGGGAGCCGAGGGAGCCGACAGCAAAACGGGCGATGGCGCAGGGGTGTTGATCCAGGTACACCGCGATTTTTACCTTGCCCAGGGCTACACTATTCCTTCCGCTGTGCAATTTGGGACCGGGCTTCTGTTCCTTCCGCAAAACAAATCAGATGCCGCCCGATGCAAGGAAATAATGCTCAGTATTATCGCCGAGGAAGGTGTCGACCTGATAGCGTTTCGTGAAGTACCACGTGACAACTCTGTTATTGGTTATTTATCGCGGAATGCCGAGCCCGAAATCGAGCAAATTTTGCTCAGCTCATACCTGCCTCAGGAAGATATGGATCGCAAACTTTATATCATCCGCAAACGGACCGAAAACATGATCCGTAATTCCGACCTCAGTCAAAAGAATTTATTTTATATCCCCAGTCTATCGACCAAGGTCCTTATTTACAAAGGAATGCTTACTTCGCCACAACTGGGCGAATACTTTCTCGATCTGAAGGATGAACGACTGGAAAGTGCCATTGCATTAGTACATTCGCGATTCAGCACCAATACATTTCCCAGTTGGGATCTCGCACAGCCATTCCGTATGCTTGGGCATAACGGCGAAATTAATACCATCAAGGGCAATCGATTCTGGATGGAAGCAAGGGAAACCCTGTTAAAATCAGAAAAACTGGGTGACCTGGCAAAGTTAATCCCGATTATTCAACCTGGTATGAGCGATTCAGCCTCACTTGATAACTTGTTGGAATTCCTGATTATGAGTGGCAAGTCACTTCCTTACGCCATCTCTATTCTTATTCCCGAATCCATAAATGTTAAAAATCCTATTCCTGCAGCTTTACGCGATTTCTACCATTATCATGCTTCCTATATGGAACCATGGGATGGTCCGGCCTCATTGATATTTTCCGACGGAAGGTACATTGGCGGAATGCTCGACAGGAATGGCCTTCGTCCATCACGATATGTAATTACTACAAACGACCTTATGGTGATGGCATCCGAAACCGGGGTACAGACATTTGCACCGGAAGAAATATTGGAAAAAGGAAGGCTGAAACCCGGAAAAATGCTGCTGGTTGATACCGAAGAAGGTAAAATTTATTATGATGAGGAATTGAAAGCCACACTTGCCGCCGAATTCCCTTACGGAGACTGGATGCGTCAAAATATGGTCAACCTCGAAGAAATAGAAACCGGCCAGAAGGCTAAACCTGACATGGGTGATGAATATAAAAAGTACCTTACATCTTTTAACTACTCGATGGAGGATACCGACCTGATCATCAGGGAAATGGCCGCCACCGGTAAAGAGCCTGTCGGTTCAATGGGTAACGATGTCCCGGTTGCTGTTCTTTCGCTTAAGCCATACCGGTTATTCAATTATTTCAAACAGTTATTTGCACAGGTCACAAACCCACCCATCGATCCCATCAGGGAGGAGTTGGTAATGACACTTTCGGGATACCTCGGATCCATACAGGCAAACCTGGTTGAAACTGCGCCCGACAATGTTAAAGTGGTGCGTTTCCGCAATCCTGTTATTTCGAATACTTACTTCCAGGTAGTTAAAAATTTACGTTATAAAGGATTTTCAGCCGCAAACCTGCAATTGCATTTCGATGGGGCAAAAGGCGCCGAAGGTTTAGAAAAGGCTGTTAACCAATTGTGTATGGATGCCGAGAAAGCGGTTGATGAAGGAAAAAACTATATTATCCTTTCGGATCGTGGCATAACCGAAGAAAAAGCACCTGTTCCCACGTTGCTGGCGGTTTCAGCAGTGCATCATCACCTGATTAAAAAGGGAAAGAGGATGCAGATTGATATCGTTGTTGAGTCAGCAGAACCTCGTGAAGTAATGCATTTTGCACTGCTTTTCGGTTATGGAGCGAGCATTATTAATCCTTACCTTGCTTTTGCCGTTATTGACAAATTGGTGAAAGATAAAGCCATTCAGCTTGATTATGAGAAAGCCAGGAATAAT
>JBBSBT010000589.1:0-2330 GCA_038250985.1 Bacteroidales bacterium | reverse complement strand
TGTATGTATTGGTCAAGATAAATTATAGCTGAAGGTTCACCATAGAATGCAAATTCTTCATTTTTAGCAATTTGCTTCTCAGGCAGGGTGTCGGCATAAAAGCGCGAACTTACCTGGACATTGAGTGACATATTCAGCACAGCCTTTCGTTCCTTTTCTGACAACTTGAATGCCGGAGATGGCAAATGAACCGGTACTGTGCAGAAATCATTATCCACCCATATTTTTACATTCTGTAATTCAGTCTTCTCCGCACAAACAAATAAGTCCCTTGATCCTGAATAATCGGGCAGGGCGAAGAAAAACCTTCCACTGCTGTCGGTCCTTACAGCCATAAAATCGCGTCCTTTCCCGATTATCGAAAGATTTACTTTTTTGCCGGCTAAAGGTGTGGATGAGGGTCCTGCGGTTAATTTCCCGGTTAATGAGGGCCCCCGGGTTTCAGCATAATAATCAGGTTTATATGCCGACTGCACAGTAAACGGGAATATGTTTTCAGCGGATGATCCGACACTTTCGGGTACAACCGACAAGCATAGACTTTTAATTCCCGGGACACCTGCTTTCATTGGCTGAACGAAAAGAGAAACCGTATCGTGCGGATGATATACAGTTTTATCGGCAGAAACTAATAGCATTTCTTTCCATTTATCAGTTTCGGTCCGGAGCTTTTGCTCAGAAGTCTCATTCAGATTGTTTTCTGAAGACAGTATTTCAGCCTTTCCAGGATTAACTATCCGGATTTGCATGTATCCATATGATGTAGGGCCATAATTACGCATCATTTTTGTATAGGCCCTGAAATAGTATGTTCCCGTCAGAATGTTGTCCGGTATTTCAACACAACCATTAACCATTGATTTATTGATCAGAAACTTGCTGCCTGTAACTTTTGTTCCTTCAGGAGTTATAATTTCGCAATAGAGTATCTGGCTTAACAGAGGTTTATTCTGGTCTTCTCCATCTGATATGGAAGCAAAAAACTGAATCTGCTCACCCGTAATGTAAACAGACCGATCGGTAATCAGAGCAACCTTTTCGGCTACTTCGCCTGTCAGGATGTTGCGGTCAGAGGCAACAGACTGACCGGCAACAATCATCAACAGTATCAATACAAAAAGCAATTTATTCTTTATCATAGTATTAAAGCCAAAAATCATGTTTTACATTAGTGCCAGCCATTGAGAGATAATCAACACATCCGGAAGGCATCATCCTCTGTTTAAAGTTGCTGTTATTACCATACAAATAAACAGGATACATCCACTCAGGCTCCTTTTCCAATCCTTCTTTTAAAAGAATACCAGTAGCACAATCATTATAATAATCCAACGTCAGATCAGATACAGCTTTAATAATAATGTGTTTTGATCTTACAGATGCAGTGCCAAAGAAACCCAGTACTTCCTGGTCGGTATTTATTTTATCCGTGCACCCGGTAACCGGGAAATACTTTAGTATACTCACGGGCGAAGTCGTGGATATGTTAGCACGCTGAACTTCGACTCCTTTATTTACGTGACCGGTTACTAAAAACGTAACTGCATCCGCGCTTTTAACTTCATATTCATAGCGTTTAATGCACCATGTGAGCACCTGAATCTGAATTATAAAAAAAGTATTTTTAGCAGACATAATTCTCATCAGTATAATGCGTTTTTCACGGTTTAACTATAAAGGCTGTAAGCAGTGGGAAATTCCCAATTACTCCAGTTTTTTTCCTAAAATGGAAATGGCCAGAAGGCAGGTTTTACAGTTGTCCCTCCTGATCTAAGGCAATCATAACATTCATCAGCAGGTTTATCAGGAGGAGGAGGAGTCTCGCAGTCAATATATAAACCAGGAACACTTTCACCACTTTTCACAGAAATTCGTTTCGACTTTAAGTTTGAAGCACCAAAAAAACCAAGAATCTGCTGAGTTGTATCAGAGAGATTATGCATGTTTCCTTTAATCTGAAGCGGCTGTTTCTCGTATAATCCACCTTGATCCGCATAGTTTACCCTGAGTTTTTCCCAATATTGGTAAGCTGCGTCACTAAGCGAATACTGTTCAATCAGGAGGCTATACCCATATGATAAACGTGGAGAGGAATAATTATCCACAAAATTAAACGGAAACCGTTCAAATTTATTTACTGCCAGTTTATTGGTAGAAAGTAAAAAAATACCTTTTACCCTGCTTGTCGACCAGCAAATCCTACGAGAAGGCAATGCCAGTTTTGCCCTATATTCCCAGGTTTCGGTTAAGTCAAACCTAAAATTCCGGCTCTTGAAATTTTGTGCATCCAGGTCACAATAAAAGCGGATACCTCTGGGTGCAAGTAAAGG
>JBBSBT010000588.1:0-2341 GCA_038250985.1 Bacteroidales bacterium | reverse complement strand
CGCTCATCTTTCACTTGATGAGGGCGTTACCCTATATACAAAAGCATCCACCGCTGAGCTTATGTTTGCCGCCAACCAGGTGCGCAACAGGCTTCACCCGGATAAAAAAGTAACCTGGCTTATCGACCGTAATGTAAACTACACCAATGTTTGTGTGTCGGGATGCCAGTTCTGTAATTTCTACAGGGGAGTCAACCATAAGGAAGCCTATATTACTACTATTGAGCAGTATAAGGAGAAAATCGATGAGCTTTTTGCCCGCGGAGGCGAACAATTGCTTTTCCAGGGTGGCATGCATCCTGAACTCGGTCTTGATTTTTATACAGATTTGTTCCGCCAGCTGAAAGGTCTGTATCCAAAATTAAAACTCCATGCCCTTGGTCCGCCCGAAGTGGTTCATATTTCGCAACTCGAAGATATAGGTTATCGCGAAACGCTCGAACAGCTTATTGCTGCCGGTCTTGATAGTTTGCCCGGCGCCGGTGCCGAAATTCTCTCCGACAGGGTTCGTGGTAAAATTTCGCGTAATAAATGCACAGTAGGGCAGTGGCTTGATGTGATGCGCGAAGCTCACAAACTTGGACTCACTACTTCGGCCACCATGATGTTTGGCCACATCGAAACCATGGAAGAGCGTATTCAGCATATGATTCATATCCGGGATGTACAGGATGAAAAGCCTGAAGGCGCTGTAGGGTTTATTTCGTTTATTCCATGGCCTTTTCAGGATGAAGGTACGTCGCTGCTGAAGTTACATGGTGTTAAAAATTCAGTTACTGCCGAGGATTATATCCGTACCATTGCCATCAGCAGGCTGATGTTACCCAATGTTCCGAATATCCAGGCTTCGTGGCTTACTGTTGGCAA
This sequence comes from Bacteroidales bacterium, assembly GCA_038250985.1. GTDB lineage: Bacteria > Bacteroidota > Bacteroidia > Bacteroidales > UBA4417 > UBA4417. The sequence goes on along the minus strand of JBBSBT010000588.1, from coordinate 1,474 downwards.
AGATACAGGAGAGCTGTGCCTGCATGGTGGTTCCAATGATTTTGGTTCGATAATGATTGAGGAAAACGTGGTAAGTGTTGCCGGGGCCAGCTATACTTTTGATGAAGCCGGTATTCAGAAAGCAATACGCGAAGCTGGTTTTGAACCGCAACTGCGAAACCAGCAGTTTCAACCCTTGTCGTATCCTTGAACAGGATATTCTGAATTCAAGGCGATTTCCCACTAAGATGCAAAGCACACAAAGGAAATAAATAATAGATTTCAGGTTGTTGTTCAGTACCAACGACAGCAAAACTTATTGAGCTTTGCATCTTTGCGGAATAAATTATCCTCCACAGTTTGAATTGATTTACCGGTTTAACTATAAGTCTGATTCTATCACTTCATTCACACGCTTCAGAATAATTTCAGTGGCACCGCATCCGTTTAAAACGTAGTTCTTGCTTATGGCCGATGCTTTGGAAAGTTTCTTGAGATCAGCAAGCAGCTCATCGGTTTTGAGCAGTAATTCTTCCGGATTTTTTACTTCAAAAGCGCCTTGCTGTTCAATCAATTCCCTGGCTTCGTTAAATTTATAATAAGCCGGACCAAAAAATACCGGTAATCCAAAAGCGGAGGCTTCGAGGATATTGTGTATGCCGACGCCAAATCCCCCTCCAACATAAGCAAGGGTTCCGTATTGATATAGCTGCGAAAGCATTCCGATGGAATCAATGATGAGGATTTCAGCATCCTTCACCTCGTCGATACTGCCCTTTGAAAACAGCACTGCTTTTTTGCCTGCTTTTTGCATCAGCGAAGCAATGTGACCCGGATCGATTTCGTGCGGAGCTACAATAAAACGGAGATTATGTTTATTCTTTGCAGCCAGGTTGAAAATAAGTTCTTCATCTGCGGGCCATGTGCTGCCGGCAACCATTACCATATGATTTAGGGTAAAAGCTTTTGCTATTTCTATTTCATTTGGTGCGGATGCCACAGCGGCAACCCTGTCGAAACGTGTATCGCCGCTAACTTCCACATTTTCGATTCCTATAAATTGTAACAGCTCTCTGGAGTCTTCTTTTTGCACAAAGATTTTTGTAAAACCCTTCAATATCTTCCTGGGCCATTCGCCGTATCCTTTAAAAAAATGCTGATCCGGTCGAAAAACCGCAGAAACCAGGATGGTAGGTATTTGTTTCGATTGAAGATAACTCAGGAAATTGAACCAGAATTCGTATTTTATGTAGAATACGATATCCGGTTTTAACGAATTTACAAACCTTCGTGCATTTGCCCTGGTATCCAGCGGAAGATAAAGGATAAGATCGGCACCTGAATATGCTTTCCTCACTTCGTAACCCGAAGGGCTGAAAAAGGTTATCAGGATCAGATAGTTGGGATGCTGTTGCTTAAATGCCTCAATAATAGGACGGCCTTGTTCAAATTCACCTAAAGAGGCACAATGAAACCAGGCTAGCTTCCTCCCGGG
>JBBSBT010000587.1:0-2344 GCA_038250985.1 Bacteroidales bacterium | reverse complement strand
CATAGGGATTCCCAAGTACCTGGTCTATATGAATTTTTATATGAACAATGTTCAATGTGTTAAAAAATATTTGAGGCCACTAACAAAGCGACATTGAATTGCCATTTATGAATGACAGATAAAAAATGTATTTTCTTTTTGCGGGATGTCAGGAGTTCTGAATATAGATGCTTATTTTTCGTAAAAGTGCATCTCTTTTATGTACCTAAGTGTTTTTTCAGGAAGAAAATAGGACATGTTTTTGCCTTCGCGAATGGCTTCGCGGATAAAGCTGGCCGATATTTCGACCATGGGCGCAGCAAATACTTTTACCGATGGATGCCTGCTGAGCTCATGATCCTGTGAGCCGGTGCGAGGGTAAACATAAAACTTATAAAACTCTAGTAGTTGCTCCCAGTTTTTCCATTTATGAAAGGTGGGGAAAATATCGGTGCCTGATATAATTACAAATTCGCGATCCGGGTATTTGTCCTGCAGGTAAGTAAGCGTGTGGCTTGTAAAGGAAGGCTTTGGTAATTTGAATTCAATATTGCACGACCTGAAACGGTTGTCATCTTCAATGGCAAGGTTAACCATTTCGAGCCGGTGGTGATCGGCCAGCAGGGATTTCTTTTCCTTCAACGGGTTGAGCGGTGACACTACGAACCACAATTCATCCAGGTCGCTAAACTCGTACATATAACCGGCAATCATCAGGTGCCCGATGTGAATGGGATTAAATGAGCCAAATAAGAGACCGGTCTTTTTCATAAAAATCTTATTTATTCTGCTATTCCAAGGAAATCTTTAACCAGGATTTCAACTTTGCGGTAGGAATCTTCCAGGATATCGTTAACAATTACATGATCAAATTCTTTCTCGAACGAAAGCTCCCATTGAACTTTGGTAAGGCGTTTCTTAAGGCTTTCCTCACTGTCAGTAGCCCTTGAGCGGAGGCGGGATTCAAGAATTTCGAAAGATGGAGGACGAATGAAAATGGCAAGGGCCTTATCGCCAAACATTTTCTTGATGTTCAATCCGCCAACTACATCCACATCGAAAACCGGGAACTGACCATCCCGGGTGATCCGCTCTACTTCCGATACCTGCGTGCCGTAATAACTTCCCGGGTAAACTTCCTGCCATTCAAGCAGTTTGCCCTGATCTATCATCAGACGAAACTCCCCGGATGAGATAAAATAATATTCTCTACCATCTTTTTCGCCTTCGCGTATTTTGCGGCTGGTGGCCGAAACTGAGAATCCAAGCCGGGGAAAGGTGTGAAGCAAATGTTTTACGATGGTAGTTTTCCCTGCACCCGAAGGCGCGGAAACAACAATCATTTTGTGTTTGGCAGTATCCAAAATAAAACTGGTTTATATTTTTAGTTTTATGAGTTTATATTTAATGCTTATTAATTTTAAAACTCTGAAAATCTGAAACTCTGTATCCCGATAGCTATCGGGACTGTAACCCTGAAACAAATTTTTACAGCACATTACTCACCTGCTCCTTAATCTTCTCCAGTTCATCTTTCATCTGAACCACAATCATCTGTATTTCGGCATCATAGGCTTTTGATCCAAGGGTATTAATCTCGCGTCCGATTTCCTGGGTGATAAATCCCAGTTTCCGTCCATTGGATTCAGAGGAATGAAGCGTGTCGATGAAATAATCGCAATGCTTACGTAAACGAAGCTTTTCTTCGGTAATATCCAGTTTTTCGAGGTACCAGAATATCTCCTGCTCAAAGCGGTTTTGATCAAACTTATCCACTTTGGTGGTCTTTTCAAGAAACTCATCCTGGTTGCGCTGGAAACGATCGCGAAGGTTGCCGATACGCGCACCTTCCAAAGGTTCAACTTTCAGGAGTAGTTCGAGTATCATTTGGATGCGTTCGCTCATGTCTTTCCCAAGCAACTCTCCTTCGGCAGCCCTGAAGACCTCAGTCAGTGCAAGGGCTTCGCTGATAGCGGCTTTAACCTGAGCCCACTCGGTTTCATCAGGGGTTTCGCGACCGGCCTTAAGTATATCAGGCATTTTAAGGATATTGGAAATAATATCTTCACCTGCGGTTTCGCCTAAATCCTCAGCCAATTGTTTGATTTCGGTATAATATCTTTTCGCCAGAGGGCGGTTTATGGCAAAATCATTGGCATCGGAATCGCTGTCGACGCTGATCATAAAATCAATTTTGCCGCGTTCGAGCACCCGGTTTATTTCTGCCCGTATCTCAGATTCTTTATCGCGGTAAAGCATCGGGATCCGGGTATTTACATCAAGCTGCTTGCTGTTCAGTGTACGGATTTCAATATTTACTGTTCGCCCGCCCGGGTTTGCTGTCGTTTTACCGAAGCCTGTCATT
>JBBSBT010000586.1:0-2355 GCA_038250985.1 Bacteroidales bacterium | reverse complement strand
TACAAAAAGCAAATTTCTGAGAACATATTTGGTTACAGATGCCTCAGTTCATGATTCGCAAGCATTGGATGGGCTGTTAGAAGATGACGATAAAAATCAAGAGTTATTTGCCGATAGTGCTTATGTCGGAGAAAAACAAAAATTAATGAACTTCCTCAAATTATAAACTAACATTTCTGAGAACAAGATACTAATAATTTCAGGAGTTTCGTGATGCTGAAAAAATTTAAAATAATTTTTCATTAATTTTTAAAGTTTTGATACACTGTTAATTGTCTGAATATTTCCATTTTCGTCGGATTATGCAGCCTTATTGAGCACCTTCTCCGGTATGAGTTTTGAGAAACGGGTCATCATTTCCTGATTTTGCATCATGTCCTGCTGGATCGTTATAAAGTCGAAGCCAGCGCTGTCACTGAATATCTCCACCAACTTCCAGAACAGTTCCAATAGTTTTGATAGCAGGTTGTGTTCCATCCTTTCCTTGTAGAGATCCTTGAAAAGTTCACCAAAACTTGTCTGGTAATTAATTCTTTTACAATAGCTTAGCATAATATGTTGAATCAGCGATATCGTCGTATCTGCGATCTGGGCATCGAAGTTGCTGGACTTACACTGGCCCAGGTTTAAGTACTGTTTGCATTCTTTATAAAAAACTTCTATGCTCCAACGGATCTGGTATACTTCCATCAGAGATATGAAGTTCAGGCTTAGATCGGTTGTTGCCAGTAAGTGCCAATTACTTGATCTACCCATCTTAACAAAAAACAGATTGACCGGATTTCCTTTGTATTCACACTCGATTTTGATATACTGGGACTTTAGTTTTTTACACCTTGAAGCTTTGCGCTCATTGAGTTTGAGCAAGGCTTTTACTCCCATCTCCTTTTTATTTTTACGGAGAGTAAACACCTGGTTGTTAATCTTTACCATCGAAACCAAATCTATAATGCCATTTTTGATAGCCTTGACATTAGAGACCAAAGCCTCACTGAAAAACCAGCTGTCGGTGAGTACATACCGGGGGACAAACCCGTTTTTCACAGCCCTACGAAGCATAACAAAGAGGCTATCAGCCTTCGACCAGTCAGCCTCTTTGCGTCTCTTAAAACCGCTGCTGTGTATTGAAACCTGCTTTTTGAACTGCTGCTTGCGCTCCTTTGCAGTCAGACCGAACAAACGGCCCGATGCGTAGTATCGTTTCAGTTCCCTACGGGCTTCAAGTTGTGCCTTTGAATCAAGGGCCAGCTGCTTTTCACAAGTCTGTAATTTTTGCCCCGCTATTGTGCACATCCCCTTGGCCTGATCAAGTCTTTTCTGATTGTATTTGCTTGGCCTATTGGTATATTCCTGCTTTGCTACCCAAAGCTTGGCCTGCTTTTGAATTAAGACCTCATTCAACCTGGCAGCCGATCCCCGTGTAGCTTTGGCTACTTTGATGGCTTTCAAGTATTGATTTCCAAGATATTCCTGCTTGTTTCCCTTTTCCCGGTGCAGGCTGAAATCCAATGGGATAAAGCTCGCACCGTCCCACCAACCACATACCAATAGCTTGAATCCCAGCAAAAATCGTTTGCTCACATGGTCATACGTTACACTTATCTTTTCAGTCCGTTTACCGGTCTTTTCTAATAAGCTATCATCGAATATCAGCGCGGTAATCCGTTGTTTTGATATGTCTCTATCCTTTACAACCAAATGTGTGAATCTTTTGGCAACCAGCATAAGCAGATACCGCCAATCGATATTCTCGTTATTCTTGGCTGCGTAAAAGGCATCTTTTTTCGATTGAAGGTCACGGTTGGTAATACCGTGCTTCATCAGTGCATATACGCTGGCTACCCCATCAAAGGGCATGATGACCATGCAGGACAGCAAGCTGGAAATGCTATATCCCTTTGACTTTAAGCCGTCGAATGGGGCAAAATAGCTCCTGAGCTTGAATCTGCCGACAACATCTGCCAGCGAGTCTGTCAACTTCTCGATATTTGAGGCTACCTCTTTCAATACTCCGATTTGTTTTACACCTTTGTTCTGTTGCATGTTTCTTTGCTAAGTGGAATTTTTATGTTAACCACTTTAAAATTAATCATTTACATTGAAACGTGCAATTTTTTATTTGACTTATTTGCTTGATTAACAGATATTTAACACATTTTAACTAATAGATACATATAGTTCATAATCAAACACCTAACATCTCAGAAATGTTAGTTAATTAATATTTATTATTTTACTTACTATTTTTGCAATCATCCATTCCTCATCAGTATGAATGACCCGAACGATGACAGCCTTTACCTTATTTGCTGAAATTATCGGGGAGTTTGCCGTGTTTCGTTTTTCTTCAAGTTC
>JBBSBT010000585.1:0-2364 GCA_038250985.1 Bacteroidales bacterium | reverse complement strand
GATATTCAATAACTTCTTATACGCAATATTCTTCCTTTCAATACTCATGAAATTTTTCTCAAGAATCTATTTTAATGACCTTATTAACAATATAATAATTTCAACATCTTTGTTATTATTAATGCTTATCGTTTTCAATCTTCTCTTTGAAAAAAAATCTCGAACAATTTTTTTTTATATTATAAAATTTTTCATCCCTGCTGTCAGTAGTCTTCCAAAATAAAAACAAAACAAATGTTATCCGCAGTTTATTCGCCACGAAAAGGGGCTCTTGAGATCGCTTCGCTAAGTTGCGACTACGGAAACAGATAAACAAAAAAGCCATCACCATTCAGGAAACCAAACCCAGGAAATTAATGAGATGTTATCCATTCCATAATCATACTCGATCGAATTCCTGTTTTCCCGGTTGACGGAGATACTCCTTTTCCAAGCAACTGATCAATTATAGTCTGGATAAGTGGTTGCTGTATATTTTCAGGATGTGGCAGCGTATATTGCTGATGACTTCCATCGCTTTTATCAACAAAAACATTCTGATGTGCGAAAAACGAAAACGTGATTTTCCCTTCCGAACCAATTATAACTGTGGTATCGTCTTTCAGATTTTCAGGAACGGAAAAACACCAGGAGCCCGTTCCGGCAACTCCGGATTTAAAAAGGAACGTAGCCGTAGTTATATCATCGGCCGGATAATGCCCGGTTTGATTCAACGAAATTCCTTTTGCTTCCTTTATCGGACCTAAAAGGTATTCGAGGTAATCGAACTGGTGTGCTGCCATATCATGAAAATAGCCGCCGCCTGATATTTCAGGATTAACGCGCCAACCAGGTGTTTTCCCCGGATCAATCTCTTCGGGTTTAAGTGGCTGGTGTAATTGAACATGCTCATATTTTACATCACCAATTGCACCCGTTTCTACCAGCTCCTTAATTTTTAAGAAAACAGGAAGTCTCCGGCGGTAGTAAGCAACAAACAACGGCTGACCTGTTTCTTCACTTACCCGGATCATATCTTCACATTCGGCAGTATTGCGGGCCATAGGTTTTTCCACATACACTGCTTTGCCCGCTTTCATGGCCTCAATGGCGTACTTTGCATGCGTATCGGGAGGCGTTGCAATATATACCGCGTTCACTTCGGGATCATTGATCAGTAAAGTTGCATCTGAGTAAAATTTTGGCACGCCGTGTCGACGGGCATAATCTTCGGCTTTTGAAGCATCACGCCGCATAACTGCAACAAGCCTTGATCCTTCAATTTTATTGAAAGCCGGTCCGCTTTTTTTCTCGGTAACATCTCCGCACCCGATTATTCCCCAGTTTACATGATCCATAGCAGGTTTTTAATTGGATTATTCAAATTACAAAGCATGTAATTCTTTTTGAAAACTTGAAGTTCAGTATTTATTGGAATTTAATTTTCATGAAAATAAAACAGACCTGGCATCTTTTAGTTTAATGCAAACAAGGCAAAAGTAGCCAGCCAGTGATCACCTCCATAGTTACCCGATGTAACATTTGGTAATGTATTCATTATAAAGCGATCGGCTGTTTCTTCAAATAATTTCTTGTCAGGATTCCGTGCTGGCAAGGATCTGGCAATTCCTTTCATGCACCAGGCACGGCTCAGTGCCAGCCCGTCGAGGTGCACAATCTGGTAATCCGTACGATCGCTTACCACAGGAAGCTGTGTTAATTGCATAATGCTTCGTTTTTCGTAATACTTATCGAACCATTTAACAAATTCCTTTTGGGTCAAAACACGCCTCATCAGGTCCGCAGCTTCGAGGGTGGGGCTGAAAAAATCAGTGCCGTCGGGCTCTAAATAGGCCGGCATTTTCTGGTTGTTTAAATAAAAATCTTTGGCTTTGCGTAAAATAGTATTTTCAAATGCCGTATCGCCGGCTGCCCGCGACCAGTCAAGAGCGAAAGCAAGCCCAAAAGCAGTATTGGGATGAACCCCGGTACGGTTGGCATACGTTTGCTTTGGCAGATATGCTTTCCAGAGTTTTACAATCTCTTCGGTAAGGGGTTGCAGCGTTTTGTGCCATTGCTGACCTTGTTCAGTTTTCCAACTGAGCAGTTCGTTATCCAGCTGCAAAAGCCATGCCCAGCCATAGGTTCGTTCGTAGGTATTCGACCCGGTATATTTTTTAAAATATTCAACCTCTGCCTTTATTTTTTCAGGATCAAACGAGTTCGCCAGGCAGGATATAATGGAATCCCTGTTTGCAATCTGTGGAAACGATTTTAGCACTTTTACCAGCAGCCAATGTCCGTGAACACTGCTGTGCCAGTCGAGGCAACCGTAAAATACAGGATGCAGTTGTGAAGGATAAAGAATATGATCAGATGGTCCGT
>JBBSBT010000584.1:0-2385 GCA_038250985.1 Bacteroidales bacterium | reverse complement strand
TTTATTGCTTATGATCCCGAATATGTATAAAATGGCCGGTGAACTTTTGCCTGCTGTTTTCCATGTATCAGCACGGAGCCTTGCAGCACAGGCCCTTTCAATTTTTGGTGATCACAGTGATATTTATTCGACCCGTCAGACTGGTTTTGCCATGCTGGCAACAGGAAGTGTACAGGAAATCATGGATATTGCCGGTGTTGCTCACCTTGCATCTATCCGTTCGAGAGTACCATTTATGCATTTCTTCGATGGGTTCCGTACTTCGCACGAAATCCAGAAAGTTGAATATCCTGTTACCGAAGATCTTGCAAAGATGCTGGACTATGAAGCTCTTCAGGAATTCCGCAATCGCGCTTTAAACCCGGAGCATCCGGTAACCCGTGGTACAGCTCAGAATCCTGATATTTATTTCCAGAGCCGCGAAGCCGCCAATCTTTTCTACGATGCAGTTCCTGATATCGTGGAAGATTATATGAAGCAAATCAGCAAATTAACCGGACGCGAATATCATCCGTTTACCTATTATGGTGCTAAAGATGCTGAAAACATTGTAGTAGCCATGGGTTCAATTACTGAAACCCTGAAAGAGGTTATTGACTTCCTGACTGCAAAAGGCGAAAAAATTGGTTTGATCAGCGTTCATCTGTATCGCCCGTTCTCGCCGAAATATTTCTTTAATGTTCTTCCTGAATCTGTTAAACGTATATGTGTTCTCGATCGTACCAAGGAGCCTGGCGCAACCGGCGATCCGTTGTACCTCGATATCCGCGATATATTCTACGAAAGGACAAACAAACCGCTTATCGTCGGCGGCCGTTATGGACTGAGTTCAAAGGATACCACTCCCGCGATGATGATATCAGTTTTCAACAACCTGAAGATGAATGAGCCTAAAAATCATTTCACGGTAGGTATTGTTGATGATGTTTCATTTACCTCGCTTCCGGTGCTTCCTGAAATTGACCTTTCGAATAAAGGAACATTCCAGGCTAAATTTTACGGACTTGGATCGGACGGAACGGTTGGAGCCAACAAAAACTCGATTAAAATTATTGGTGAAAACACCGACAAATACGCACAGGCTTATTTCGCCTACGACTCAAAAAAATCGGGTGGTATCACGACCTCACACCTTCGTTTTGGCGATACTCCTATCCGCTCGCCTTACCTTGTAAATTCACCTGACTTTGTTGCCTGTCATGTGCCTGCTTACCTTACTAAATATGATCTTTTAAAAGGTTTAAAGAAAGGTGGTACCTTCCTTCTGAACAGTATCTGGGATGCCGACGAAAGCCGCAACCGCCTGCCTGATAACATGAAGAAATATATGGCTGAGAACGAAATCAAGTTCTACACCATCAATGCCACTAATATTGCAGAAGAAATCGGTCTTGGAAACCGTACCAATACCATTCTGCAGGCTGCATTTTTCAAAATCTCAGGAGTAATCCCTTACGATCTGGCTCTTACAGCTATGAAAACCGCAGTTAAGAAGTCGTTTGGCCGTAAAGGCGAGGAGATTGTCCGTATGAATATTGAGGCTATTGAAAGAGGTGCAGCTGTTGTTGAAGTTAGCGTGCCGAAAGAATGGAAGAAAATAGAAGTTAAAGCCACAAAGGATAGCCGCAATATTCCTGATTTCATTAAATATATGGTTGAGCCTATCAACAGCATGAAGGGTGATGATTTACCTGTAAGCGCTTTCTTAGGCCGCGAAGACGGTACATTCCCGCAGGGAACTGCTGCTTACGAAAAGCGTGGTATTGCTGTTAATGTTCCCGAATGGATTTCGGACAATTGTATTCAATGTAACCAATGTGCTTATGTTTGTCCGCATGCTGTTATCCGTCCTTTCCTTTTGGATGAAAAAGAACTTAAGGGATTACCTGAGGGAACAGCAACACTGAAAGCAATTCCTAAAACTTTCGACGGACTTCAGTTCCGTATACAGATCAGCCCACTCGATTGTACCGGTTGCGGTAACTGTGCTGATGTTTGCCCTGCCAAAACCAAGGCTTTGGTAATGAAACCTCTGGAAACACAAATGGACCAGTCCGAACTGTGGGATTATCATGCAGCTAAAGTAACTTATAAAGATACGCTTGCTCCCAAAGAGCAGAATGTTAAAAACAGCCAGTTTGCACAGCCGCTTTTCGAGTTCTCGGGAGCCTGTGCCGGTTGTGGTGAAACGCCTTATATCAAGCTGATTACCCAGCTTTTCGGTGATCGTATGATGGTCGCCAATGCAACAGGTTGTTCTTCAATTTACGGCGGATCAGCTCCATCAACACCTTATACCACGAATGCACAGGGATGCGGTCCGGCATGGGCTAACTCACTTTTCGAAGACAATGCCGAGTATGGTTTCGGTATGGCAATGGGTGT
>JBBSBT010000583.1:0-2387 GCA_038250985.1 Bacteroidales bacterium | reverse complement strand
TATTTCGTACATTGGCTGAATATGGACTCGAAGCCTCAGCTGAACTATTTTACAAGCAAACCCGCAATTACCCGGAGTTTAAAGATGGAGCCGACTTCCTGAATAACCCAAATGTGGAAACCTCAGTGCTGCAAGGCGATCAGATGGCCTGGGGAATTGAGCTTTTTATGAAACGAAGCATGCGAAAAGTTGAAGGCTGGCTTTCATACACTTATTCCCGTTCAAAAATTAAGGTGGATGGTGACAAGGACTGGAACCAAATAAACGGGGGCGAGATATATCCTGCTAACTTCGATATTCCTCATTCACTCAATGTGGTGCTTAATTATCATCTTACCCGGAGGGTCGTTTTTGCAACCATTTTCACATATCAAACAGGCAAGCCTGTTACATATCCTGTGTCGGTTTATTTCGTTAACGGCTTGCCTGTGCTCGACTATTCAAAACGTAATGCTTACCGCATTCCCGATTACATTCGTACAGACTTTTCTGTTACAGTCGAAGGCAACCTGAAAAAGCAGAAGCTTATGCACAGTTCGCTCATATTCAGCCTGTATAATGCTTTCGGAAGAGACAATCCTTATTCCGTTTACTATAAAACATTGAATGGGGTTATCCGCAGCTACCAGTATTCAGTGATCGGTGTTCCGGTTTTTACATTAACATGGCTTTTCAAACTTGGGAATTATGCGTCAGAGTAAAATCTTCATAGCAGGGGCAATGCTATCATTGTTGTTTGCATCATGTATAAAACGTTTCGACCCTGCAATCGATAGTAATACTGTTGAAAAATATGTTGTTACCGGGGAGGTAGTAAAAGGAGATTCGATTCAACATATAAACGTTTCTAAAACGGCATCAATCAGCTTACCATGGAATGAATATTATTCTCCGGTTACAAATTGTTATGTAAGGATAGTTGATAATAAAGGGAATTCATATTCTACTCAAAATATGCAGGACGGGAATTACGAAAGTTATATTCCTGATAGCATGATAACTATAGGTACTGCCTTCAAAGTGGAAATATTGCTGTACTACATGAATGGCTACGAATCTAAAAATGTCGAAATAGTGTCTGATTATGATACCATTAGTGATTGCCCTGATCTGGATTCGGTATATTATCTTATTGAGCAATTGCCATCGGTTGATCCTTTACTTGCACCCAGAGGTATCCGCTTTTATTGTGACCTGGATGCACAAAATTTCAAGAGCCGGAATTTTAGGTTTGACTTAACCGAAACCTGGGAATATAGGGCAAAACTGGCATTGGCTTCTCGCAGGATTTGCTGGTCGACAAGCAGGGTAAAAGGTATTTTTTTACTTTCTACCAATAAACTGGCAGTAAATAAATTTGAACGGTATCCGTTTAATTTTGTTGATAATTATTCCTCTCCACGTTTATCATTTGGGTATAGCCTCCTGATTGAACAGTATTCACTTAGTGACGCTGCTTATCAATATTGGGAAAAAATCAGGGTAAACTATGCGGATCAAGGTGGATTGTACGAAAAACAGCCGCTTCAGATAACAGGAAACATGCATAATCTCACTGATACAACCCAGCAGATTCTTGGTTTTTTTGGTGCTTCAACCATAAAGTCGAAGCGGATTTCTGTGAAAAGTGGTGAAAGTGTCCCTTGTATATATATCGACTGCGAAACGCCTCCTCCTCCTGACAAACCTGCTGATCAATGTTATGATTGCCTTTTATCAGGTGGGACAACTGTGAAACCTGCCTTCTGGCCATTTCCATTTTAGAGAAAAAACTGGAGTAATTAGGAATTTTCAACTACTTACAGCATTTATAGTTAAACCGTGAAAAATGCATTTTGCTGATGAGAATTATGTCTGCTAAAAATACTTTTTTTATATTTCAGATACAGGGGCTCACATCGTGCATTAAACGCTATGAATCTGAAATTAAAAGCGCCGATACAGTTACGTATGCAGTACCCGGTCACATGAATAAATTTGACGAAGTTCAGCGTGCTAACATATCCACGACTTCGCCCGTGAGTAAACTAAAGTATTTCCCGGTTACAGGGTGCACGGATAAAATAAATACCGACCAGGAAGTACTGGGTTACTTTGGCGCTGCATCTGTAAGATCAAAACGCATTATTATTAAAGCTGTATCTGATCTGACGTTGTATTATTATAAGGATTATGCGACTGGTATTCTTTTAAAAGAAGGATTGGAAAAGGAGCCTGAGTGGATGTATCCTGTTTATTTGTATGGTAATAACAGCATCTTTAAACCGCGGATGATGCCTTCCGGATGTGTTGATTATCTCTCAATGGCTGGCACTAATGTAAAACATGATTTTTGGCTTTAATACTATGATAAAGAATAAATTGCTTTTTGTATTGATACTGTTGAT
>JBBSBT010000582.1:0-2399 GCA_038250985.1 Bacteroidales bacterium | reverse complement strand
TGGACGTTGCCTTTACGCTACGGCGACTCAAAAAGTGGCTTGCAGTATAACATCACCAACGACGACTCGAATATTTATCTCTGTATCCGTGCAACCGAACAACCTATACAGATGAAGATTTTAACCTCAGGTGTGGAGATACAGTTGGAACCTTCGGGCAAAAACAATAAAACCTCTTACATTCAATTCCCCATGCCGGGAAAACGGGGCGAAAAACCAAAAACAGAAGGTGGCAGGCAGGATATGAATTCCAATAAAAATCAGGAAAGGATAAATATGGCTGAACGCTTTCAACTCGAGAAACCGGAGATTACTTTGAGTGGTTTTCTGCCCGAGTACAACGGAACATTTCTGGTAAGTAATTCTAAAGGGATTAAGGCTGCCATTGATTGGGATGAACAGAATAATATGTTCTATGAATTGGTCATCCCCATAAAATCTTTTTATGCATACGAAAATGGAAAACTGAAGGATAATCCTGTATTTGGTTTCAGGATTGATGTGAAAGCTATGGCCAGCCAGGGAAGCGGTTCACATGCCGGGGGTATGCAAGAAGGGCATTCTGGTGGCGGAGGAGGACATTCCGGCGGAGGCGGAGGACATCAAGGTGGTGGTAGTGGAGGAGGAAGAGGCATGGGCGGTGGTAATGGCGGCGGAGGAGAAGGTGGTATGGGCGAAAGGCAACAAACACCTGAAGGACAGGCTTATAATGCACTAAGTTCGACTACTTCTATTAAATTCAAAGTAAGACTTGATGGATTAGTAAAGAAATAAAACTGAACTTGCTTGTATTTACTCAATATGCTTTATTGATAGTTATTACAACCCTTTCATATTTTATGAAGGGGTTGTTTTTTTAAAAGCAGGTTTTAAAAACGGATTAAAATCAGCGTTAAAACAGCTCACTTCCTTTAGATGATTGAAAAAATTCATTTTCATTTCGTCAATAAATTTCAGCTCTTTATCGGCAAACTCTTCACCAACTTATATATATATTTTATCCATACACAGGAGAGTTTACTTTTGCTGCGTTCAATCAAAGAATAGATATAATGAAAAACAAAAACCTAATATTGTACATCGTAGTTATCTGCTTTCTTGGGATTTCTCCAACAGTCTTCAGCCAGGAGAAACCCAAAGAATGGGATTTGCAGGCTTGTATTAACTATGCTTTACAGAATAATATCCAGATTAAAAAGCAGGAGCAATCTGTTGAAACCAGCAAGGTTAATTTTGATCAAAGCAAAGCAAACCGGCTTCCCAACCTGAGTGGCAGCGCTTCACAATTATTTACCAACGAAACATCAACACAGGGAGGCAGTCCGGTTCAGAATCAATACGCAACCGGTAATTATTCGCTCCGCTCGGATATGGTGCTGTACAATGGCAAAATCCTTCAAAATACGGTTAAACAGCAGGAAATGAATGTTAAATCGGGCGAACTGAGTGTAAAAGAATCGGAAAATAACATCACACTCGCCATCACTACAGCCTACCTCAATATTCTGTATGCACGCGAAACGAAAATTAATGCCGAAAACACAATCACTAATTCCCAATCGCAGGTAAACCAGTCGAAGATCATGTACGATGCAGGTTATATTGCCGAAAGCAACTATGCACAGGTACAGGCGCAGTACAGTACGGATAAGTATTCGCTGGTAGTGGCCGAAAACGCCCTTAGCGCTCAATCCCTGCAACTGAAACAGTTACTCGAACTGGGAATTGACGATACACTCAATCTCAAATTTCCCGAACTGAATGAAAACCAGGTGATGAAAGCGCTACCTACAAAACAGGATGTATACAACACCGCCCTCAAAGTTATGCCGGAAGTCGAAAACAGCAAGGTAAACATTGATATGGCGCGTATCAACCTTGATATAGCCAAAGCAGGAGCCCTGCCAAGCCTTTCGCTCAACGCAAGTGCAGCAACAGGATACAGTTCCTTAGCCTCCAAAACATATGCCACACAGTTGGGAAATAATTTTTACCAAAATGCAGGTCTTACACTCAACGTCCCGATTTTTAATAATAAACAGGTAAAGTCGTCGGTAGCCAGGGCACAAATAGGAATTGAAACGGCAAAGCTTTCGCAGACCGATGTTGAGAAAACATTGCTCACACAGGTTGAAACCGCCTACCTGAACGCCATTACCGGCCAGGGACGTTTTCAGGCAGCATCGGAACAACTGAAAGCCACACAGATCAGTTATTCGCTGATCGAACAGCAATACAACCTGGGAATGAAAAATACCGTGGACTTGCTTACCGAAAAAACCAAATTCCTTTCGGCTCAGCAGGATTATCTGCAGGCAAAATACACCGCCATTCTCAATTATAAGATCCTTGATTTCTACCAGAATAAGCCTATTGTACTATAATAAATAGAAGAAAAG
>JBBSBT010000581.1:0-2422 GCA_038250985.1 Bacteroidales bacterium | reverse complement strand
ATCTGTTTTTACAACGTTTGGTTTTTGCACTAAATTTTAATCTTCTTAAATTTCGAAACGGCCTGTATAATTCGAAGGCGTGATTTTATTTAATTCATCTTTCACTTTGGCGGGCACATTTAATGTTTCAATAAATGCAGCTATTTCCTTATGGCCGATATGCACATTTGTACGTGTAAGTTGTTTGAGAGCTTCGTAAGGTTTCGGGAAACCTTCGCGACGCAATATAGTTTGAATAGCTTCGCTCACTACTGCCCAGTTGTTTTCCAGGTCAGACTGGATTTTCTCCTCGTTCAGTATAAGTTTATCAAGACCCTTGATCAGTGATTTGAAGGCAATCAGCGTATGTGAAATCGGAACGCCTATATTACGGCTTACAGTTGAATCAGTGAGATCACGTTGCAGCCTGGATATCGGGAGTTTTGCCGAAAGATGCTCGAACATTGCATTGGCCAGGCCGAAATTGCCTTCGGCATTCTCAAAATCAATCGGGTTTACTTTATGAGGCATAGCTGATGATCCTACTTCCCCGGCTTTGATCTTTTGCTTGAAATATTCCATGGAGATATAACTCCACATATCGCGGCTCAAATCAATGAGTATGGTATTGATGCGTTTCATATTATCAAACAGCGCTGCCTGGTTATCGTAATGTTCAACCTGAGTGGTGAAATGTAAACGTTCGAGCGAAAGCTTGTCTTTTACAAATCCGTCACCAAATTCAGCCCAATTAATATTGGGGTATGCGACGTAATGTGCATTAAAATTCCCTGTTGCTCCACCAAATTTGGCTGAAAATGGTATGGTTTTAAGAAGCTTTAATTGTTGTTTGAGCCTTTCTACAAAAACATATACTTCTTTTCCCAGTATAGTCGGAGACGCTGGCTGCCCATGTGTGCGTGCAAGCATCGGGATTTTTTTCCATTCCTTAGCCCGTTTGGTGAGTTTCACAAGCAGATCCTCGTACACAGGGATTATAACCTCATCCATTGCAAGCTTCAGCGCGTAAGGTCCCGCTGTATTGTTAATATCCTGAGAGGTGAGTCCAAAATGAACAAACTCTTTGTATTTCCCTAATCCCAGTTTATCAAACCTTTTTTTGAGGTAATATTCCACGGCTTTTACATCGTGATTGGTAGTAGCTTCAATGTCTTTAACTTCCTGTGCATCCGTAAATGTAAAGTCACGGCAGAGTTCACGGAGTTCGGCAATATTTTTTTGATCAATCCCTTGCAACTGAGGAAGTGGCAGCTCACATAACGCTATAAAGTATTCTATTTCAACATAAACCCTGTAATTAATAAGGGCAGCTTCACTGAAATAGTACGAAAGACGTTCAACCTGTTTGCGGTAGCGCCCGTCGACAGGGGAGATGGCATTAATCATTGTCAGATCCATGGCAAAAAGTATAAAGATTCAGTGGTCAAAAGTATGAAAGCCTATGAATGAATTGCAAATTTTTCGAAAAATTATATTTTTTTTACGTTATTCACCTAAAAGTCATTTAGAGTTGTGGTACTTTTTTTACAGAATTATAATATATTTGACTGAAAGTGAATTTCATATGAGTATTTTATCGGATTATAAATCCGAAGCTCCTGATGGCGGGATTTTAAATCTCTGAGCAAAATTACTTCACTAAATAGAAAATTCAACTGAATTCCTCAGAAACCAAGCGTTTCATTAATAATAAACACCGAAAATTCCATCATAGGCGGTTTGCGGCGCGTTGCCACATAAATATTACACCCTCTTGTTGGAAGGTTGCAGTTCATGCACACACCATGTTTTGCACATGGATTGGGCCTGTTAAGACGTTTAAAATTGATAGGTGCGGCAATAGTTCGTATGCGCTGCCAGGCTGCTTCTTCGTCGGCAACCAGTTTATTTACACCTGCAATCACAATTACCCGGCGCGGACCGAAAGCCATGGCGGCCACCCGGTTCCCATGTCCGTCAATATTAAATAATTCACCTTGTAATGAGATTGCATTGCTGCTGCAGATAAATACATCGCAAATCTGCTGCCGGCGCATCACTTCCATTTTTTCTTCATCGCTAAGCCCGGCGGCATTGTGATCGAGAAGGGTAGCGCCCAGGTCCGAAATCATTTGCTGCAGATTCAGTTGTTTAGCGGTTTGCGATCCGCCGAATGCAACCCGCATACCTGGTTTTATAAATTCAATAACTGCTTTGGCTGCTTCTTCGCGGGTTTCGAAAAAAGTGGCATCGAAACGGTTTTTATGCAAGGCTTCAACCGTTTTATTTCCAAGAGTCTGGCCATGCCAGGTATTCATTTCAGTAACGAAGGTGTCGGTGGGGTTGATTTTGGAGCTCATTCTATTAATTTTTTGTTAGTGCAAAGGTAGGGGAAGAGTTGGAAAACAAAAACGGAGTTTCTTTTTTTATCTCAAATATAAGT
>JBBSBT010000580.1:0-2424 GCA_038250985.1 Bacteroidales bacterium | reverse complement strand
GTCGGATTTGAATCCCTGAGGGTAAATGAAGCATGGGATAACACTGCTGTAGGATACCAGGCTCTGTTAGTCAATACGACCGGATTCGACAATGTTGCAATTGGGGTAACTTCGCTCTCGGTCAATACAGTGGGCAATGGTAATACAGCAGTAGGTAAAAACACCATGTTCTCGCATGCAACGGGAGATAATAATACAGCTATAGGTTTTCGTGCCGACGTTTCGGAAGGGGTTACCAATTCAACGGCTATCGGCTATCGGGCTTCGGCCACATCCAGCAATAAAATTGTATTGGGAAATGCCGATGCAATATCTGTTGGCGGCTATGGCGCCTGGACAAACTGGTCCGACCGAAGGCTGAAAGAAAATATAGTCTATTCCAACAAACTGGGTTTGAATTTTATCACACAGCTAAAACCGGTAAGCTACAATTACATTAAAGATACAAACAAGCGCCGCCGCGATGGCCTTATTGCCCAGGATGTACAGCAAACGCTTAAAGATTTGGGGATAGAATTCAGTGGTTTGATTATTGACGACGATAAGGATAAAACCATGAACCTGGCTTATGCCGAGTTTGTAATTCCTTTGATAAATGCAGTACAGGAACTAAACAAAAAAAATCAAACATTAGAATCCAACCTGAATGAAATGAAGGCAGAAATTGAACAACTAAAACAATTGATTCAAGGTAAATAATGAATTGCATTTGGCTGAATAACAACACTATGTGTTTTTCAGTTTATTGAATTGTATCGATAATTATTTTCATATTAACTTAATTTTATCGCTTAAGCTATTACGGCAATCCACATCAGGGTTGCCGTTTTTCTTTAAACTGTCTTTACGTTTGTCTTTAAAAAAATAATAGCTACGATTGTGAAAAGCATGTCAAAAAAATATAAATAGAAATTTGCAGATTTAGGCTGTTAGTTTACTATATTTACATTACAAAGATATGATCCTGCCTTTGCTCTAAAAACCCCTTAAAACAGGGATGCCCGACACAGTTACTTCGCTTAGTTTTGTTATCATAGATCCATATAATCTAAATTATTAACTCATTAATCTTTAAAAATCATGAAAACGCTGGTCGGAGCATTTTTAGCAATCTTTTTATTTGGAATTGTAACGTGTATATCTGCACAGATTATTAATGTGCCTAACAGAATACACAACAAAGTTGTTAACCGTGTTAACAATAAAATTGACCGTGGTATTGACAAGGGCCTGGATGCCGTTGAGGATGATGTTACCGGTAAGAATAAGAAAACGGATCCTGGCAAAACAGATGATTCCAAAATCCAAACGAAGGATCCAAAAGCATCTGACAGCAAAAGCGATTCAAAACAAGATCAACAGTCACTTCAATCCTATTCGAAGTATGACTTTATTCCTGGTGAAAAAGTTATTTTTTACGAAGATTTCAGCCAGGATGCCGTTGGTGATTTTCCTGCATTGTGGAATACCAATGGCTCAGGAGAAGTGGTAAATACTAATTTGTATCCCGGCAATTGGTTGAAATATGTGATGCGCGAGTCAATCTGGACTGATAAATTGTTAACCCTACCCGATAATTATACTTTAGAGTTCGATGTTGTTCCTATTGAGGGATTAGAGGGAGGAATGGGCGGATGGAGTTTCAGATTGATGAAAGCCATTAACCAAAAATCATGGGATGGAGGTGCCGTTCCGGGGAATGCCGGTTTCGATTTTCAGGTGGAATATTTTGGACGACCTAGTTACCGTGCGTATAACAACAAACTCGATGGTCAATTCTGGGATCAAAAGGGATACAACGAAGATGATAAAATCAAACAAAAGAAGGATCAGAAATATCATATGTCGGTTTGGGTGCAAAAAACAAGGGTGAGAATATATCAAAATGAAAACAAGTTGTTCGATGTTCCAAGAGCATTTCCTGATCCGGCGGTAAAAATGGACAGGTTAAGGTTTGAGGCAAATGCGGCAATGGTTTCCAATATCCGCATTGCTGTTGGTGCGCCCGATATGCGTAATAAACTGATGACCGAAGGAAAACTGGTTACTTACGGTATTTATTTCGATGTAAATAAAGATGTGGTTAAACCTGAGTCGTATGGTACATTGAAAGGAATAGCTGATATTTTAAATGAAGTGCCTGATGTAAAAGTGAAAATAGCAGGCCACACCGATAGTGATGGAGCCGATGCCGCAAACCTCGATCTTTCGAAACGCCGTGCAGCTTCTGTAAAGGCAGAACTGGTTAAATCATTTAATGTAAATGGCGATCGCCTGGTAACCGATGGTATGGGCGAAAGTCAACCGGTGGCTCCGAATGATACTCCTGTCAATAAAGCGCTTAACCGCAGGGTTGAATTTATTAAGATGTAATATAATCAGATATTTCCGGAAAATTATTGTCTCGTTTCCGGAAATATCTCT
>JBBSBT010000579.1:0-2424 GCA_038250985.1 Bacteroidales bacterium | reverse complement strand
GTTTGCAGCATCCCATTCCACTGTTTTGAGGTCGGTCCGGGTAACAGATTGCTCACGGCGCAGCCCGGTAATCCAGGCATCCTTGCCTTGTAAAGCCCTGCGGAGAGGAACAATTTTCCGGACGTGGCAGCAAAGCTTGCGATTTTCGATGCTTTCGTAAAACAGGTTTATTCCTTTAGTATTCACCATTTCTTCAACCTGATCAGTATCAGGATAATATGATTTAATTGCAATTCCATAACGGTTAATCGTGCGGTGAAGCAAATCATAGGTTTCGGGGAAAACCCGGCCGGTATCAAGTGTAATAATGTTTGCCGACTTATCAATTTTCGAAAGCATATACGTTATTATCTGGTCTTCGGCACCCAGGCTTGTTGCAAAGGTGATTTTATTGTCAAATAAAGTCAGTGCATTTCTTAGTATTTCTTCTGCACTTAAACCGGCCCATTGCTGGTTTAGCGATTCAATAGTTGATGTTGGGTTCATAGTTGATGTTATAATTCTATTTCGTGAAGTTTAAATGAAAGATCAGCGACCACTCCTTTTTCGGATTTTTTTACAGTACAGCATTCATTGAACGCATCATGAACTAAAATAAGTATGTATTTATTTTCTACAGCGGCCTTCAGAAATTCTTCCTTTTCTTTCATCGAAATCAGGGGTTCGATATCCGCAGGAGGAACATATGGGATGGGTATATTTGCCAATGTCGGTATAAAATCGCCCATATAAACAACGGTTCGCTCCCCTGTATTAATATAAGGTATAATTTGTCCCCGGGTATGCCCGTTATAAATTTTAAGTGTGATCTGTTCGAAAGGCTGCATCCCTTCTTCGAGCAGGTGCAGCCTGCCACTTTCCTGCAAAGGCTCCAGGTTGTCTTTAAAAAAAGCGCCTGTTTCACGAGGGTTGGGATTCATAGCCCAATCCCATTGTGATTTTGATGCCCAGTATTGTGCATTTTTAAAAACGCAGACTATTTTTCCGTTTTCATCAATCCTGCTAGCGGCGCCTACATGATCATCATGCAGATGGGTAAACAGAATATCCGTAATATCATCAGGTGTAACTCCCAGCAGGGCCAGTGAATTCAGGATGTTTACGTCTGGTTGGCGAAAGCGGAAAGCATAGTATTTCTCATTCCGTTTATCTCCAAGCCCGACATCGACAAGGATTTTTCTATCGTTGTGACTGATCAGCAAACAGCGTGTGGTAATATCAATAACATTATTCTCGTCCGATTTAACCTTCCGCGACCATATAGCCTTTGGGATCATCCCAAAAGCTACGCCACCATCAAGTTTCCAATTGTCAGCAATTAAGGGAAAAAGTTTCATTATTTTATTAGTCTTTATTTTTCTTCGACCTGATCATGCTTTCGAGCATATCCCACATTTCCTGGGGAATAGCTTCCAGCATATTGAATTCCCCGGCTCCCTGCAACCATTCTCCTCCGTCAATAGTTACAACCTCGCCGTTAATATAAGCTGAAAAATCAGACATTAAATAAGCGGCTAAATTGGCTAATTCCTGGTGTTCGCCAACCCTGCGCAACGGTATTTTCTTTTTCATATCAAATTTATCTTTAAGGTCGCCCGGCAATAATCTGTCCCATGCACCTTTGGTTGGAAACGGCCCGGGAGCAATTGCATTGAACCGGATACCGTATTTAGCCCACTCAACGGCCAGTGAACGCGTCATAGCTAAAACACCTGCTTTTGCAGTTGCTGACGGAACAACGTATGCGGAACCTGTCCAGGCATAGGTGGTAACGATATTCAGGACTGTGGCTTTTGTTTGTTTCGTGTCAATCCAATGTTTTCCAAAAGCCAGGGTGCAGTTTTTTGTGCCCTTTAATACAATATCAATAATGGTATCAAAAGCGTTTGATGATAATCGTTCTGTCGGACTGATGAAATTTCCGGCAGCATTATTTAACAAACCGTCAACTTTTCCATATTCGGATAAAGTAGCTTTAAGCATGTTTTCAACTTCATCATAGTTGCGTACATCACATTTTACAGCTAATACTTTACCCCCGGTTTTTGCTTCCAGTTCCAGCTTAACTTCTGTTAATTTTTCAAGATTTCTTGAAGTTATTGCTATTTTGGCGCCCAATTCCAGAAAATAAGTCGCCATAGCTTTACCCAGACCGCTTCCACCGCCTGTAACAACTATCACTTTATCTTCCAGACTACCGTCCTTAAGCATTGGTTTTTGATATTCTTCCATGTGTCTTGAGTTATTATAATTCAACAATCGTTTCCAGTCCAGCGAAGCGAGCCCTTGAAGGGTTTAGCTGCCTGGATTCTTATAAATTACAAATATATTGCAAAGTTACTGTTTTAAGTCTTGCATCATGAACCATTAGCGGATTTGAGTCAATCCACAAACTAATTCTGCTATCTGAATAGGTGATTTTTT
>JBBSBT010000578.1:0-2432 GCA_038250985.1 Bacteroidales bacterium | reverse complement strand
TAGTTTACATTACGGTCGATAAGCCAGGTTACTTTTTTATCCGGGTGAAGCCTGTTGCGCACCTGGTTGGCGGCAAACATAAGCTCAGCGGTGGATGCTTTTGTATATAGGGTAACGCCCTCATCAAGTGAAAGATGAGCGCCTTGTATTGCTTTCTGAAGTATTTCGAGGTGCGACATGGTGCAAAAGTAGGCATTTCCATTATAAAAAAGGATCCACTAATTACACGAATAGGAGTTAGATTGGCATAAATTATTTATGCTCATTTGTATTCAATTCGTGAAATTTAGCGGATAAAATTATTCCTTAGGTTCGTAATTCTTTTTATAAATATCAAAATCAAGCACTTTCAATTTCCAGCCATTCTTTATTTTGCAATGATGGTTTCGAAATAAAAAGGCCGTAGTACCCAACACGGCTAAAGAGCCACATACAATCGGCACTGTATTATCAATCACAGGCGATTCATTATTAATGCTTCTGTTCAAAATACTTCCGCCGAAATAAACTACTGTGGCAGCATAAAACGTCCTCCATGCACCATTTAAAAAATGCCGTGTACGGGTAACTTCTTTCACTTTCGACAACTGAAATGGGTTATTATAATTAAGCATGCATGAGGAATCATCAATCATAGTAATCTTCCCGCTTACAACGAATTCAGGCTCACCCATCCGAACTGAAATTTGATCCCCGATGTTATACATAAACCAATTCGTTTTCCCCGGTTTTTGGAGCAGAAGCACTTTCTGAGCATCTGCAGCCTGGCAGAATAATAAGAATACAATTGAGGATATTAAAAATGACCGGAGTTTCATAAGCGTATAATTAGCAGGAATAAAATTAAACAATTAAACTCTGAAATTGATGTTAAATATTGACAAAATAACAGGGACTCCTGTCACTTAAGCATCCGCATTTAATGACATTGAAATTTTTACGACATTTGTACTCTTATCCGGACTCTGAATATGCAATTCAAAAGCTTTATTATCAGTATTTTTCTCTGTTTTATGCTGTTGCAGGGATGCAACTCTATTTCCGGAGATAAAGTCAGTATTAACGGAACTTTCACCAACCTGCCCGAATCAAAACTGTATTTATACCAGATCCTGCCCGACAGTAAACCCCTGATTGATTCAGTAAATACAGATGCAAGCGGTCAATTCAACCTGGCTTTCACTGTTAAAACTACCGGTTTTTATTCCTTAAAAAGCAATAAGTCTAATGAAATTACCCTTGTGGTTGCACCGGGTGAAAAAATCAAAATTGAGGGTGATGGCAATGCACTGAGAAATACTTACAGTATTGAAGGGTCAAAAGATTCAAAAGTTTATGCCGGGTTTGTTGCATTTACAAATGAAAACCTGGCGAAAGTGGACTCCCTGTCACAGATATTTGCCGAAAGCCGCACCAGCCCTGGTTTTAGCCAGGTAAAACAACAGCTTGATTCTGCATATATGCAGATTTTCAACCATCAGAAAGAACAGGTCATCGCGTTTGTAAACAGCCATATAAGTTCGCCTGCATCGCTGCTGGTAATTTCGGAGGATTTTGGTCCTAATCCTCTTGTATCAGAGAAAACTCATCCCGCATTGTTCCTGAAACTCGATAGTTCACTCTTTCGTTTGTACCCCGAAAACAGCCTGGTGAATGCTTTTCATCTCAGGATGCTCACTTTCAAAGTAGAACAGGCTGAAATAAAGGCTGAGGATAAACTGGTTATGCCGGGAATGCAGGCGCCCGAGATTACGTTGCCCAACTCCGCCGGTAAGGAAATAAAACTTTCATCTCTGCAAGGAAAGCTAACGCTGGTTTATTTCTGGAGCAGCTGGAACGCACTCTGCAGGCAGACAAATATGAATCTCACCCCAATTTACAGCCGGCTTCACGCACGGGGTTTGGAGATATTTGCTATATCCATTGATTCGGATGCTGAACTCTGGAAGCGGGCCTATATGCTCGACAAAGCCTATTGGAACCAGGTAATCGACACCCGAGGTCTTGAATCGGAGTATTGCAAAACCTACGCTGTGCGGGCCATCCCAAGGATGATACTGATCGGCAGAGATGGCAAAATTATTGCCCGTGACCCGGGGATCGGGGAATTGGAGGATTTGATAAGAAAGATTCTATAATGATCTTAAAAGGGTTGAAGTCCCGATATCTATCGGGTTTAAAATGTTTAAATAGTTTGAAGGGTTAACCTAAAACATTTTAATTCTGTAGTAAGATCAAATCTTCAAACAAAAAAAACCTTTCAAACAAAACAAACCCGATATCGGGCCTTTAAACAAGAAAAGATATACCATAATCAGCTGTACCCATGACCTCAACAAACACCAACATATATTTCGCAAGCGACTTTCATCTTGGCATTCCCGACCGGCTGAGCAGCCTGGTGAGGGAAAAAAAGCTTATCCGTTGGCTGG
>JBBSBT010000577.1:0-2434 GCA_038250985.1 Bacteroidales bacterium | reverse complement strand
GGGAATTGATTCACAGTCAATTTGAAACATTGTAACTCTGAACCGAGCGTAGCGAGCTCAGCGAAGCTAAACCCTGAAAAAGACAAGGAGAGCGGGAGAAATGGAGAAGGGGAGATATGGAGAAATAGCAAACTTTCAATCTCATCAACCGAGCATAGCGAGCTCACCGAAGGTAATTCCTGTAACTCTGTAACTTTCAAACCCTGTAACCCTGAAACTCTACACCCCCGGCTTCAATTTCGCATACCTGATTTCATCCCACAACTTTTCTTGTTTGAAGACTGATTTCCTGAACACACCTTCCTTTACAAAGCCGCACTTTTCCAATACTTTCTGCGATGCGGTATTATATTCAAAGATACCGGTATGTATCCGGATAACGCCCAGGTGATTAAAGCCATATTCAGTTATCAGGTTTACGGCAGTGGTAACAATGCCTTTGTTCCAGTATGGCTCGCCTATAAAATACCCGATTTCGGCACTCATCCGGTAAATATTCTGACAGGGAACCAGTGAGATATTGCCAACATACTCCCCATTGTATTCAATTCCAAAATAAGTGACGGGATCCTGGTTTGTGAATTTTGAAAGGAAATTTTCAGCATCTTTTATCGTATAAGGATGGGGAAATCCATCCCGAAGGTTGCGGCTGATTTTTTCGTTGTTGGCGAGTTCAGCCAGTCTTTTCATATCCTTCATTTGCAAAGGACGAAGTACAATATTACCTGATTTTAATTCCATTTTTCAAGTAAATATAATAAGTTAACGATATGCTATTCTATTTCAACTTATGCCAATGTATTTCTATTTATTTCAATGTATCTCAACTTATTTTAATGTATTTCTGTTTATTTCAATGTATTAAAGTGCTGATCCTTTTGTTAAAATCTTTTTAATGCTACTTGTGAATTTCTTTGTTTTAAAAGCCATAGTTTTTTCCACTTCAGGCAAAGGTCCGTTGTAAGGACTTCCCATCCGCAGGTAAAATTTATAAAACATAGCGGCGGAAATGCCCCATTTGTTCAGAAATATCTTGTTGCCTTTTTTTACTTTGCTGCCTGCATGACGCCCGGTTGAATACTCAAGGAAATGATACACCCTGCTGCCTGAAACTCCTTTATAATTGCGCACCCCCAACTGCCATAGCTTCAGCGAAAAATCAGGATCTGAATAGAAGCCCGGGAAAAACTCAACGCTGTAACCTCCAACGGCATGCCAGGTATCGCGGTGCACCAGGGCAGGAGGCCAGGAAGCTCCGTTCCAGTCGCCCATTTGCATAGCCCGGTAATTGGCAAGCAACTCAGCTTCCTTGAAATCAGAGGGATTGGTTCCGAAGGAATAAGGTGTTATAGCACTTTTTTTTCCTGCATCGAAGGGTTCAATGGCTGTCGCCGATAGATAAAAAAGCTTATCGGGCATTTGCCGGACTTCTTCCCAAAGAAACTTATCCCATTCCGGGCAAACATACATATCGTCGTTCAGGTAAAGGATATAATCCGTTACGGCCAGCGCAGCAGCAGCATTCACGGCATAACAAACACCAATATTGATTTCACTGAAGGTATGATCCAGCTTCATTTTCTCAGCCCAGGCTTTGGTTCCGTCAGTGCCTTCGTTGATATGCAGTATGAGCTGGTGTTTATATGTACTGTTTTTTAAAATACTGCCGATGCATAACTGCAGCATTTCCAGGTTGTTCCAGGTGGGGATCACGATGGAAAAAAGCGGTGTTTCAGTACTTTCGTACGTTTGACAAGTATAATGGATAGGGGCGGATGGTTTCAACGAATAGATTTAATTGATATACATGCAAAAATAACAATAAATGAAGATAGAATAACTTTTCAATTTTAATGAAAGCCTATTTCAAATACTTCATTGATTTATGACAGGTTCAGGATATTGCAATCCGGCACTGTTCCGCAATGAGAAATATCTAGTGGTTCCGGTGAATGACGAGCTCGATAGCGCCATTGCCATATTTGGCAAAAGAGGCGCTACGGAATTCAATATCTTCATATTCCGCAAGCCGTTGAATAATAGCCTGTTTCAGGGTTCCGTTCCCTATGCCGTGAATAAATACCACGCTTCTGTATTTAAAAGCGATAGCGCTTTCAAGAATGCGCTCAAAAAAGCCCATCTGAATGGTAAGGATTTCGTGAGGCGAAAGGCTGGCGTAGTCCTTGCGCAGGGCTGAAATATGTAGATCAGCTTCCGCTTCGTTAGCCGAAGTGCGGTATTGATCTATCAATGTTTCGGGTCTGAATCGTTCGGCGGCAGCCGGCAGCGGTTCACGGTTTTCTTTTTCGTTCAGAATGTGCTCGTAAGTGCTTGGAATGCGGTTCAATTCGCAAACTGTATAAATGATGGCTTTTTGGCTTGCCAGGAAACGGGTTTCGTGGTAACTGCCTTCCTGGTAAAATACAGAGCCTTT
>JBBSBT010000576.1:0-2437 GCA_038250985.1 Bacteroidales bacterium | reverse complement strand
TGCCCGGCGAAATAAAGGTTCTCAACCAGTTTGGTTTCCAGGGTATATTTCAATTGTACCGGTGGGAAATAATCATATTCAATAGCGTAACCGGGACGAAATATCCGGGCATTTTCGAGTCCGGGAATTAAATGCATGGCCTTAACCTGTATCTCGGCAGGTAACGAAGATGAGAATCCGTTAAGATAGTATTCTACAGTATCCCAACCTTCGGGTTCCACAAAAAGCTGGTGCCTGGTTTTATCCGCGAAGCGGTTTATTTTATCTTCAATGGATGGGCAATACCTTGGACCTACTCCCTCAATCCTACCGGTAAACATAGGTGATTCATGAAAGCCTGTTTCGAGCACTTTATGAACTTCGGGTGAAGTATAAGTTATAAAACAAGGTCTTTGTTTATTAAGAGTGGGCGTATCGGTAAATGAAAATTTACCGGTAATTTCATCGCCAGCTTGTTCTTCCATTCTTGAAAAATCGATGGACCTTCCATCAATTCGCACCGGTGTGCCAGTCTTCATCCTACTGGATTCAAATCCCAGCTGAACAAGGTTTTCCGTTAAACCAACTGACGCCTTCTCCCCTATCCGTCCTCCTCCAAACGATTTCATTCCAATATGGATCAGTCCGTTCAGGAAAGTCCCGTTCGTTAATACTACAGCTTTGCTTTCGATATGGTAACCCATAGCAGTATGAACTCCGGTTATAAATCCATCTTTAACCGATAAGCCAACCACAGTATCCTGCCAGAAATCCACATTTGGGGTAGCCTCGAGAGTAAGCCTCCATTTTTCGGAGAAACGCATCCTGTCGCTTTGAGCACGAGGACTCCACATAGCAGGTCCTTTTGAACGGTTCAACATGCGGAATTGAATCATGGTATGATCGGTAACAATACCTGACTGCCCACCCAAAGCATCAATTTCGCGGACAATCTGCCCTTTGGCAATTCCTCCCATGGCCGGGTTGCACGACATCTGGGCTATTACACCCATCTGCATGGTGATAAGCAACACCGAAGATCCAAGGTTGGCCGCTGCTGCGGCAGCCTCACTTCCGGCATGACCGGCTCCTACTACAATTATATCGTATTTTTTAAACAATTCGTAAATGTTTCACGTGGAACAAACACTGTAATCTTTTATCTATAAGGCTTACAGCAAGTATTAAAGATTTGGAAACGAGGATAGGTAAAAATCTTCCTTGCTCCGCATCATCTTTTTATCTTCGGGAGTTTTGTCCTTATAACCAACAAGGTGCAAAACGCCGTGAGCCATCACGCGGCCCAATTCTGCATCAAAAGTTGTAGTATAAATCCCTGCATTTTCCTTTACTCTTTCGATACTTATAAAGATATCGCCCGAGAGTTTCTCCTTTTCCGAATAATCAAAAGTAATGATATCGGTAAGCGTATCATGTTTTAAATACTTTTCATTCATCCCCCCAAGGTATTCATCGTTGCAGAAAATATAGGTTATATCACCGGCGGTTTTTCCTTCCGCTTTCACAATGAAGTTTACCCAGCTTTTTATTTTGAGTTTATTCTTCAATTTGTGGGTTGTTTCAACTGCTGAAAAACTAATCATGTTACACTGTTTTACTTATCAAATGACAGGAAATAGGCGTTAACCTTAGATTTATAGAAAGGCTTCAGGCTGGGTGGAACAGTGCGAAGCAATTCGGTCTCTTTATCCTTTATCTTATTGTATTCCAAATACTTAGCTGCATTATTGTAATAAATATCCTTTCCTTCCACCGATTCGCGTTTATTGTCCTGTTCGCGCTGCTGCTCGGCCTTTTCTGATTCCAGCATTCGGGTAACTATTTCCTGCTGACGTCTCACAGTTTCGATATTAATACGTTTATTAACCAGATCTGTTTCAGTTTGTTCCATCTGCTGCATCATTTCCTTGATATTCTTATCTACACCACTTCCATCATTTTGTAATTCCTGGCCGTATTCCTGCATCTGTTTTCTTAATGCTTCCTGTTGCGCAGCCATACGGGCTAGTTTTTCACTCATCTGTTTTTGCCCTTGCGAACCGGGTTTCCCTGGGTTTTCCAATCCTTCCCTCATCTGTTTAAGCTGCTGGTTCAACTGCTCCTGCAACTGTCGCATAGATTTCATTTTGCCGCTTTCGCTCCCTGGTTTTTTATTTTTTGATGATGATTTACCCGAACCCTTGCCCGACATATTCTGCTGCATCTGTTTTAAGGATTCCGAAAGCATTAAAGCCAGGTTATTGACAGAAGTCATGGCATACTGCTGTTTTGTTTTAGCCGGGACCACAGCACGATCATTAAGTTGTGAAACGGCTTCGTCCATATTTTTTTCAACAGCTGACATCTCGCGCAGAATAAACGGCTCTATGCTTGCCTGCCGTTTGCTTAATGCATACAAGCTATCCGAAACCATTTTCAGATCGTCGTTCAGATTTTT
>JBBSBT010000575.1:0-2449 GCA_038250985.1 Bacteroidales bacterium | reverse complement strand
TATAAAATGAACACAATTAATACAATATATTCCGGCCCGAAAGGCTGGGCTCAGTTACAGGAAGTGATTCTGAAGTATGGCAAGGCTGGCATTTATATACTGGCCGACGAAAATACACTGGAATTATGTTTGCCTCTCCTTAAAGAAAAATGTTCAGGTCTTGATGATGCACTTGTCATCGAAATACATAGCGGCGAATCGAATAAAACCATTGGCAGTATCGAAAAAGTTTGGTTGAACCTTGTTACCGGCAATGCCGTACGGAATTCACTGATGATATGCCTCGGTGGCGGTGTAATTACGGATATTGGCGGATTTGCAGCAGCAACATTTAAAAGGGGAATGAATTTTATTCATATCCCGACCACTTTGTTGGCTATGGTCGACGCAGCGCTGGGTGGTAAAACGGGAGTAAACCTGAATTCGATAAAAAATCAGGTTGGTGTTTTTGCTCCTCCGCAGGCGGTGTTTGTTTTTACTGAATTTCTGGATACTCTGCCAGCAAGACAAAAATTATCAGGGTTCGCCGAAATGCTGAAGCATGCCATGATTGACAGTGAAAGCCACTTTGAGAAACTCATTGTGCTTGATTCGCCCGAAAAAGCCTGCAATGAAAAAGACATACTTGAATCCGTTTCGGTGAAAATGGGAATTGTAAGTAAAGATTCAAACGAAAAAGGCTTACGAAAAGTTCTGAATTTTGGCCATACCATAGGGCATGCCATCGAGACTTATTCACAAAAGTATGATGCAGATCCTTTGCTTCATGGTGAAGCCATTGCCATAGGCTTGATTTGTGAAAGTTTTATCTCGGTGCGGTTGTTTAATATGGCTGACACCAATTTGAAACGGCTGGTAACATTTGTTAGCCGACATTTCCCCCACTACAAGTTGAAGAGTGGATTTACGGGGGAGTTGCTGTCGCTTATGTCGCATGATAAAAAAAATTCCAGCAGTTCGGAGTTGAATTTTTCACTTATCAATAAGATCGGGGAACCCGTGTGGGATATTTATCCCGGCGAAAAACTCATTCTCGAAAGCCTCCATTTTTATATGAACCTGGACGAAAGCATTTTTGAGTAATAACTTAAAACTGTTCTGTTTTCTTTATCAATAAGCTCTCCTTCTTCGAAAGAATCATCTAAATCCTGATCATATAGTATTGAAAATCAGGTTTGGAGTCGTAAATCCAGGCACCTGGACAGCAAACCATACAGGTAAAAAGCTTCCCCAAACTTTATTATTGTTAATTTTGCTTTTACAGCTTAACTATTTCTGAATGCGCACTCTTTCAAATCTTCATCACCATATCAATTGCACGGTAACTTTACCTTCGAGTAAAAGTATCATCAACAGGTTATTGATTATTCACCATCTTTCGGGAGGAAATGATTTAGTCGGGATGTTGTCTGATTCATCCGATACAGTTGTAATGCAGAAATTATTATGGAAAATCAGCACAATAAGCTCAGATTCTGAAAAAATCACTGAAATCAATGTTGGTAATGCCGGCACTGTTATGCGTTTCCTCACGGCTTTGCTTGCTGTAACGCCGGGCAAATGGCTGATTACAGGAACTGAACGTATGCAGCAACGCCCTGTTAAACCACTTACAGATGCTTTACAAAAGCTCGGGGCAGATATGACTTTTACCAATAACCCCGGATTCCCGCCAATAATGATTCAGGGAAATCCACATCTGAAGGGCGGAACCGTTGAGCTTAATGCCGGTATCAGCAGCCAGTTTATCAGCGCTTTAATGATGTTGGGACCTGTTTTAAAAGGAGGAATCCAAATTGAATTAAAGGGTGATATTATTTCAGCATCCTATATCCGCATGACACAGGAACTAATGCAAAAAGCAGGAGCTCATGTTAAATTCGGCGGTAATGCCGTGGAAATCGAAGAGGGGAAATACAATACCGTTGATTTTTCTGCGATTGTTGAGCCCGACTGGAGCGCGGCCGCTTTCTGGTACCAGGTTGCAGCTTTCAGTCCGGATGCGCGTATCTTTTTATCCGGATTGCGCAGTGAAAGTGTTCAGGGCGATTCAGTTCTGCCTTCCATTTATGAAAATCTTGGAGTGAAATCTGTTTTTACAGAAGACGGGTTATTGCTTACAAACAGCGGGCATCCGACAACGGGAGAGTTTGATTTTGATTTTACCGACTGCCCTGATCTTGCCCAGGCTTTAATTGTAAGCTGTGCGGCACTGGAAATTAACGGCCGGTTCACAGGCCTCAAAACACTAAGGGTAAAAGAAACCGATCGCATTGCTGCTTTAAAAAATGAACTCTCCAAACTCGGCTATGAAATTGATGTGGTTGATGACCAGATAGTTTTAAGTGGCAATGCTCCTGTGGCTGAAGCTAAAAATACTCCCGTCGTGGTGAAATGTTACGATGATCACCGCATGGCAATGTCATTTGCTACGCTGGCATTGTTGCGC
>JBBSBT010000574.1:0-2456 GCA_038250985.1 Bacteroidales bacterium | reverse complement strand
TTGCGGATCAATTATAATCTTTGCAATATGATGTGAATCTTTCAAACCCATATTAGTATATGTTTCACCCCCATCGGTTGATTTGTAAATTCCGTTGCCGGCATAAGTGGAGCGGGCATTGTACGATTCGCCGGTTCCAACCCATACCACATCAGGGTTTGAGGGAGCCACAGCGATGGCCCCTATTGTAGTAACACCATATTTTTCAAAGACAGGATAAAAAGTAATACCGTTGTTTATAGTTTTCCATACACCGCCATTGCGGCCGGCCACAAAGAATGTGTACTTGTGTTTTTCGCCCGGATTTTCGGGAACGGCAATGGCCGATACCCATGCTCCTGCACGATAGGCACCCAGGTTGCGGAATTCGAATTTGTTAAGCATGTCAGAAGTAAGTCCTGACTGTGAAAAACTGAACAGTGGCATCAGGCATATCAATACCAGTGTAATTAAAAAATACTTTGGTTTCATCAGGTTTTATTTTAGTTCAAAATGAATAAGAAAGTGTGTGTGAAAAATGCTTTGATATTAATCTCTATTTATCTGATTTTATAATGCGACAGCCAAAAACGCATTCTGCCCGAACAAAACAAAAAGGCAAACAGTAGCGGATCAAACAGTAGCGGATCAAGGTGATAGTTCCCTGAAGCTAATTTCTTACATACTCAGGTTATCATAACGTACTACGAAAGTACGATATCATTTTCACTCTCCAAAAATATTACGGTTTCAATCTGCAGACAGCATGCATAATTCAGGCTAGATAAATGTTAATTATTGCCAATACTTTACATTTACTTGTTGCCAAAGTCCTTTTAAATAAAACATTTTTAAAATCCGATCGTTAATCATCTCAAGACACTAATACACAATCTATAAAAATCATTCTGTTTACTGATTCAAATTTAATAGCTGCAACACGTAGAAATAACTACTTTTGGAGATATTAACAGAATGGTAAAGATTGATCAACATAGAGTAATCAAATTTCAGTAAAAACAATTAATAAAGAGGATAACACAATGAAAACCAAACAGAATGTCCTTATAATACTGGCCCTTTTTTCGGCTACCCTGGCAATTACTTCATGCAAAAAAAATCTGACAGATAATCCTTCACCTGTACAGCCTTCGACTACTGTTAAGGGATGGATTTATAATAATATGCAATATTGGTATTACTGGACCAGCCAAATGCCTGCAACGCCTGATACTACATTGCAGACGGAGCCTTTTTTCTATTCTCTGCTTTATAAAGGGACTGACGGTGATCGTTTTTCGTGGATTGAACCGGATTACACTACTCTGATAAATGAGTTGAATGGGGTGACAAAAGAAGCCGGTTATGATTTCAGGCTCTATCTTGCTTCCGGATCATCCACTGATGTTATCGGGCAGATTACCTATATCAAAAAAGGATCGCCTGCTGAAACTGCAGGATTGAAGAGAGGAGACATTTTTCCAGAAATAAATAGTACACAGCTCACTACTTCGAATTACCGGACATTGCTGGGGGCAACCGGCAGCAGTTATACACTGAGGGTACAGCGCTACGATCCTGGAACAAAGACCCTGCTTACCGACCAGGTATATAATTTAAATCCGGTTCAACTGGCTGAAAATCCTGTGCTTTTGGATACCGTTTATACATTTAATGCTAAGAAGGTGGGATATATGGTTTATAATTTCTTCTCGCCCGGAGTTGGTACTTCAAAGGCATATGACGAAGAAGTAAACAATGTATTTACAAATTTCAAATCAAACGGCGTCAATGAGGTAGTGCTCGACCTCAGGTTCAACGGTGGCGGGGCAATCAGTTCGGCAATCAATCTTGCCAGTTTGCTGGTTCCGGCGTATACCTCCACAAAAATATTTGTTAATTTCCAATACAACACCCAGGTACAAGCTGATATAATTAAGGAGCCAAGCTTAGGCGAAAGCTACCTGCACCAGAAATTTGTATCTAAAACCAGCAATATAGGCAATAACCTGACCCGACTGTATGTTCTTACCAGCAATGGCACTGCCTCGGCCAGCGAGCTGATCATCAACGGGTTGAGACCCTATATGGATGTGATTCTCGTAGGGGATACCACGTACGGGAAAAACGTAGGTTCCATCACAATTACAGATACAAAAAACACTTCCAACACCTGGGGAATGCAGCCCATAGTGCTTAAGTTGACAAATTCATTGGGACAAAGTGATTATACTCATGGATTTGCCCCTGAGACCAGCAATTACGATCCCGATAATCATTATTACCTGTATCCGCTTGGCGATATCAGGGAACCTTTGCTTTACAAAGCTTTGTTCATGATTACGGACGGAGGGCTTAAATCAGCACAATGGCTACCATCAATGGCAAGCAAGGAAATAAAAGGGTCCAACAGACTCAATCCTTACAAAACGTCGATGTATCTTAGCCCGGAAATGTCGCCATTGAAAAAATAAACA
>JBBSBT010000573.1:0-2468 GCA_038250985.1 Bacteroidales bacterium | reverse complement strand
TTGTTTGCATCGGTTTCGTATCTCGTTTTCGGTGGCAATTATAATTACAACAACGAAGAAGGAGAATTCACACAGGTCACACGTGGAAAAGAATGGGGCGATATTGAATTAGCCTTCCGCTATGACTACATCGACCTGAATGATACCAAGGCTGAAATTATGGGAGGAAGCGCTAACGGTTATACGGCCGCTATTACATATTATGTTAATCCAAACGTAAAATTCATGTTAAATTATTCATACATAAACCACGACAGATATGCCAGTGGCAAAGGAAAACTCTTTGTTGGCACTGATGAAAACGGAAATCCGACCACCGACTATAAAAAGATAACCGAAGCAGCAGGAAAAGGTGGAGATGACTATGGATTTATCCAGGCCAGAATAGAAATCGATTTCTAAAATTAATAACAATTAAAATTCAACTAAATGAAAACAAAAATATTTTTATCCGTTCTTTCAGCTACATTGATTTTTATGTCAGGTTGCGTGAAAGATGACATGTATGTAAATGATACTACTCCAGGCTCTGATGTGAAGCTATTAATTAATGAAGTAGCATCAAACAATGGTGATCCCAATCCGGATTGGATGGAAATTTACAATCCAGGTAGCACTGAAATTGATATAAGTGGTTTCGGTGTTTACGATAAACCTGCAGCCATATATACTATTCCAGCGGGTACAAAAATTGCCGCTAAAGGATATTTTGTCATAATTTGTGATGTTGCGCTGGCAGGAACAGATCCGACCAAATACGCTGCTTTCGGGATATCTTCAGGCGGCGAAGCCGTTTTCCTGGTCGATGCAACCAAAGCAATAATTGATCAGGTTGATGTGCCTGCAATGCCGATAGGTGTTTCCTATGCAAGGATTCCGAACGGCGGAGATGTATTCGCAAATGCCAATCCAACAAAAGGAGCTGAAAACAGTAACACAAATGAGCCTCCGAATATTATCGCAAGTCTTATAGAGAACATGAATGACAACAGCAGTTTTGATTATGCAGTAACTGCCTCGGATGCGGATGGAATTCGTGATGTGAAAATATATACCGAAATAGGAACCGATGCTAAAATTACAGAAATGGCTCCTGCAGGCGGTGGTTTGTACAAATACAGGTTCCCAGTAATTGCAGCCGGTACAACAGTAAAATACTATGTTGTAGTTACCGACGAAACAGGGAAAAAAGCTTATTTTCCATCAACTGCTCCAGCTACCAATGCAAGTTTAGTTGTAACTAATGGAACGCCAAAATTTGAATCTGTAGTTCCTTCAAATGAGAATCCTACTGATGGTGAAGCAGTTAATTTTACTGTTAAAGTTTATGACAAAACAGGCGTAAAAGAAGTAAGGTTGTATTATGTGTTGAATGATGAGCTTGCGACAACTAAAGTAACTGTGATTCTTACCACAACCGATAATTTAACTTTCACCGGTACTGTTCCGGGCCAGGTTGATTTAACAAAGATCAGGTATTATTTAAGAGCTGAAGATAATTCTGCATTACGAACCTATTTCCCTGCAGAAACGGTAGTGGATGGTGTTGTAACAAGTGCATTCAATCATGATGTAGCGAGTACCTGGCCATTAATTACAGTAGCACCGTTAGTTCCGCTGAATCAACTGGTAATTAACGAAATTAACGCTTCAGGAGTCCCATTGGACTTTGTGGAATTGTACAATTCAACAAATGCAGCAATAGATATCAGCGGCTATAAAATATACGATTCAGGAGGACTGCCAGTAGCCTATGTTATTCCTGCCGGAACCAGTATTGCATCACATGGATTTTGGGTGATGGAAACAGGTTCGGGTTCACCTCAGGGTCAATTCGGAATTTCCTCTTCGGGCGAGGATATTACACTGGTTAACACTTCAGATGTTATTGTTGACCAATTACTTAAAGTCGATTGGCCGGGAGTTCCATTAGTTGCCAGAAAGATAGATGGTGTTGCAAAATGGATTGTCCCTACTGCTGAAACCAAAGGTACTGCAAATCAATAATTTATTTTGAAAACTACAGTAAACAAAGGTATGCAGGCAAAACCGCAATCAGTTCAGACTTGTTGTGGTTTTGCCTGCATTAAATATTTTATATCCATAGCGTCAATTGTGTTTCTCGGTTGTGGATGTTCAAAGCATACGAACGATATCAATAATTTACTAAACCCTTTGGAAGTATATAATGTCAGTATTCCTGAAACCTCGGATTTGTGTTTTGGTTCTTCAACTGATATTCTATACACGGTAAGCGACCGCACTGCAAAAGCGTATAAAATCACTACCAAAGGCAAAGTGCTTTCGGAACTCGCATATACCGGCAATGACCTGGAAGGGGTGTGTTATGTTGGAAACCAGTTTCTGTATGTGGCTGAAGAGCGACTGCGCAAGATAATAAAACTCGATCTGCAGGGAGTTCAGATATCCGAAAAAGCAATTCCTGTCGAAAAAAATGATGAAAACTC
>JBBSBT010000572.1:0-2471 GCA_038250985.1 Bacteroidales bacterium | reverse complement strand
TTTACTTCCGATGCCTGTGGTTCGTTGCCGGGATTTGATCCGGAAACGGGAAAACTGGTAAAAATTGAAATGGGTTTGCCCGATTCGGTTCTCAGGGAAATAAAAGAATCAGTTACACAGGAAGAAATTCCGCTTGAAATTGCCTTGCAGGTTGCCACATCCAACCCGGCGGATATTCTGAAACTGAGCGGTAAAGGATATATCAGGGAAGGCTACGATGCGGATATACTGGTTATGGATGCGGATTTCAAAATAATTCACCTGATGGCGAACGGGGCGATGATGAAGGGTTAAGGGGTTTGAAGGGTTTGAAAAGTTTGAAGTCCCGATAGCTATCGGGATTGAAAGGATTGAAGTCCCGATAGTTTTTGCGATTGAGTTGTTAAGCTGAGTTTTGCTTCATCCCTATCTATCAGGAAAAAGGGGGACAGCAGACGAGTGAAATTAATCGCAGATTCCTGAAAGTGCCAGGTTGTTGATCTTGTTAACCAGTTGTTCCGATTCGAAGAAATTAAGCGTTTGCTGCCCGTCAGATAAAGCCTCTTCCGGTTTTTCGTGTACTTCGTAAATTACGCCATCGGCTCCGCTGATCAGGGATGCCAATGCCAGTTTCGAAACATACTTCCTGATACCCACGCCATGCGAGGGATCGGCGATCACAGGCAAATGCGATTTTTCTTTTAATACCTGTATGGCATTGATATCAAATGTATTCCGGTAGGCTATTTCGAAAGTGCGGATTCCGCGTTCGCACAACATTAGTTTTTCATTTCCTTTACTGAAAACATATTCAGCTGAATGCAGCAATTCTTCTATTGTTCCACTGATACCGCGCTTGATAAGTACAGGTTTGTCCACTTCGCCCAATGCATCCAGCAAGTTGAAATTCTGTGAGTTACGTGCCCCCACCTGGAAAATATCCACATAAGGCATCATATCCTCAATCTGTGAAACCTGCATCACCTCAGTAATTATCTTGATGCCGTGCGGCGCACAAAGGGAATACATCATTTTTAACCCTTCAATGCCGGCCCCTCTGTACGCGTATGGAGAACTGCGGGGCTTGAAAACACCTCCGCGGATAATCCTGATTTCGTTCTTTATAAGGTGTTCCACGATTTTTTGCATCTGCTCTTCGCTTTCCACTGAACAGGGACCTGCCATAATGCTGACATCATTCCCTCCTACAACAACTCCATCGCCCAGGTTAATAGTTGTATTGTGAACTTTCCATTTCTTGCTTACCAGTTTATAATCATCCGAAACAATATGAACATCTTTAACACCTGCCATATTCCCGATGGTACGAATATCAATTTCTTGCTTCCCGATACAAACCAGGTAATTATCAGCATTGGTTTTTACCTCGGTCAGGCTGTATTTGTTCTGGGTCAAAACATCACAAAGATGTTTCATCTGATCCTCTGTAATCGTTTTCCTTAATTGAATAATCATTTTCTTATTAATTATTTGTTGAATCCGGAATTGTTAGTTCAAACATTTTTCGTGACGGATAACTTAAACCGATTTAATCTGGCTGATAAAAAGAGATATATCCTGCTGCAAATCTTTACTTCCATCCATTGCATTAATAAAGGCGCTGCCGATAATGGCCCCGTTCCCCAGTTTGCAGACAGCCTTGTAATCGGACTTGTCTTTAATGCCAAAGCCGATAATTACCGGATTTTTCAGTTTCAGGCTTGTAATCTTCCTGATTGCTTCCGTTTGCATTTCCGAATTATTCCCTGTGGTGGTATTTCCCGATACCAGGTAAATAAATGCCTTGCTGATGTTGTCTATTTGCCTGATGCGTTTTACCGAAGTGTCTGGCGTCACCAGGAATACAGGAGAAACGTCATACCTGTCGGCAATACTTTTATGATCTTCCAGGTACTCATTTACAGGGAGGTCGGGAATAATAATATGATGCACTCCGCCTTCATAACATTTCCTGT
The DNA here is from genome assembly GCA_038250985.1 of Bacteroidales bacterium. Classification (GTDB taxonomy): domain Bacteria; phylum Bacteroidota; class Bacteroidia; order Bacteroidales; family UBA4417; genus UBA4417. Next base: position 516 of record JBBSBT010000572.1, on the reverse strand, counting down.
AAAAGGCTTCGATGCCGCAAGCAAGCAGACTGTTGAGATAACCCATAAGCAGATATGGCTTGGAAATCGTGTCCTTAATTTCCTTTAGCTGGTCGAACAGGAGCTCAAGGGTCATCCCGTTATGCAGTGCCACCGTGCTCGAATGCTGAATTACAGGTCCGTCGGCCAAAGGATCGGAAAAAGGAATTCCTATCTCGATAAAATCAACTTCAGTTTCATTTAAAATACCGAGTATTTCTTTTGTGCTTTCGAAAGCAGGGAATCCGGCCGTAAAAAAAACAGATAGGTTGTTATGCTTATTTTGTAGGATGGTTTGTTGTAAACTGGCCATGATATGTTTTTTAAAAATTGTTCAATGCTTTGTGTTCAAAAAGTTCAATGCTTCGCGTTCAAGGGTTCAATGCCTTCAGCGTTCAATGCTTCGCGTTCAATTGTTCATTTATTCAGATGTTCTATTGTTCAAATGTTCAATTCCTTTAGCGTTCAAAGCTTCGCGTTCAAATGTTCAAAGCTTCG
>JBBSBT010000571.1:0-2472 GCA_038250985.1 Bacteroidales bacterium | reverse complement strand
TGATGCTGTAATCGTTGACATTTCTCATAATATCAGGCTTTTTGATATCAAGCACGCATCGTTTGTGATGCGAAACGCATGGCGGAGCTTCCCGCCGGGTACCATTCATATTATTGGCGTCGACTCCATTGAATCGGACAAACACCCGCATGTGATCGTAAAATCGGAAGGACATTATTTTATTGGTGCCGACACCGGTCTGATCTCAATCATCCTTGATGAAAAACCTGAAAAGATCATTTCCATTTCGGTAAACCAGGATTCAGGGTATTTTACCTTTCCGTCGCGCGACAGGTTTGTGAAAGTGGCTGCCTTACTGGCCTCAGGCACCGATATGGGCGAGCTGGGAGAACCGCTGGAATCACTTAACATCAAAACCCTGCTGCAGCCGCACTTCGACGGGAAAACCATCAGTGGCAAAGTGATGCATATTGATCATTACGAGAATGTATATGTAAATATCACCGATCGTTTTGTCCGCGAATGTTTTGGAAAGAACCTCTACCGTGTCACCTGCAAAAGAGATGTCTTTCCGCTTGTGAAAGCTTATGGTGATGTTCGCGAAGGCTATCATTGTGCATTGTTTGCTTCAAACGGGTTTCTGCAGCTGGCTGTCAATCGCGGGAAAGTCGCTTCTCTGCAAGGTATTTCTATTGATAATGAGGTCCTGGTAGAACTCGAGGAAAATTAAATTCCGGATTGCATCTCCAACGGCAGGCAATTTTTTATTGAATGCGATGCAACCAAATCCCCCCAAAAAGCACCTTTATGGTAAAGTTACCTGAAAATGAAAACGGCTATTGCTTTAATACTATGTTTTTCCTTACTGTTACTTGGTTGTGAAAAGGATAAGGATACTCCAGACAATCAATTAATCGCCAGGATAGTGGGTTTTGATATGAATTGCTCCACCTGTATTGTTTCCTTCCCCGATGATTCCCTGGATGCAGGCAACCTGCTTGGGAGCAGTCCGAATAATAATTACCTGACGGTTAACCTGAATAAAGATAATTTTAAGATTGGCCAGTTTATTAAGCTTACAGTCCGGAAAGCTGAAGATACTGACTTAAAGCCATGTATAACTCTTTACCCATCTTATAATTATAAAAATATTTTTGTACTGGGATATGATGAATATCGGGACCTGAAATTAAATGATACTATTCAGCTGGCTTATAAGGATTGCATTCATGATGCGGACAGGCAAGTTTACATTTGCCTTGATTCAGTTATAAGTGATTCACGTTGCCCTACCGGTGTTGAATGTGTTTGGGCCGGCGAAGCCATTGCACGGTTTAAAATTCAAAAGTATAATGAGTTACCATCCTTTATTGATTTGATTGAAGGTACCAGGGATACATTAATCAGTGGGTACAGGTTTTCATTTCTAAAATTATTGCCATACCCGCAATATGGTATCCAGTTAAAGCCAGAAGATTATAAAGCACGAATAGTGATTAAAAAGCAATAATTTCCAATTGTCTGGAATCAATTTTTGTATTTTTTTAATTACAGATTATCTATCCAACATATTATGAAAATCCGGTATAAAAATTATTTCGTCATAAAAATTCTTTTAATTTCCTTAATCCTAACGACCATCTTAGCTTGTAAAAAAGACAAATTGTATGGGGATGTTATTGTTGATTCTCAACTTCTTGAAAAATTGTATTCGAATGCAGAGGACACTATAAATGTCGATAATCAAAATCTTATATTAAAAGCGGAACTTTATCGTGACTTTTTTCCGGGCGGCATTCAAAAAAGAGATACAAGATTAATTGCTTCTATATACATCGTTAATATTGATAGTTCACTTATCTCAAAGAAGTTTGAAGTAAAAACACTCTACGTGATCAATAAAGAACAAATCTGGATTTCAAATCCGATTTCCCGGGAAAGCGATCCAATGCCAATTTATAAAATGTACAGATTAAGTATAAATGGTCCTGAATGGGAGACAGACATTTATGTAAATGTTGTGGTTGTTCTACAGGACTTAAGCACAGGGAGAATAAATTACCTGATTGCAAGAAAACAATTAATAATGAGAATGGTATAAATTAATTAGGCTGTATACAATTGCGTTGTAAAAGTAATATTAATTCAATAAAACAGCATTGACAGTAATGTTTTTATGAAAGGCAACATTATATTACAAAAAGCCCTTGTTTCAAGCCAATAATTCCCCAACCCAAAATAAGACACAGCCAAATTGTTTTGTAACTTATTGTTTTAGTTTGTATTATCCCGAAGGGATAACAGGTTTATAGATTGAAAAAGTATTTAAATTCTACGACCCCTTCGGGGTCGAACCTATCAAAATAACTATAAAAGCTATAAACCTTTGATGCCTTCGGCATCTGTTTGTTCAATGTGATCAGAAAGTTTTTTATTATCTGATCTGGCACCATACCCTGTACTGAATCCCCTTTAAACACAAAAGTATTCGTTAAAAAATTATGTTCTTAT
>JBBSBT010000570.1:0-2484 GCA_038250985.1 Bacteroidales bacterium | reverse complement strand
CCGATCGAATTATCGCCCATCAGCACCACACTGGGATATTTCCATGTGATTGCCGAACCTGTTTCGACCTGTGTCCAGGATATCTTTGAATGGCTTCCCTTGCAAATCCCCCGCTTGGTAACAAAATTGTAAATTCCGCCTTCTCCTTTTTTATTGCCCGGATACCAGTTTTGTACCGTACTGTATTTTACTTCGGCATCTTTCATGGCAACAATTTCGACAATGGCAGCATGAAGCTGGTTCTCGTCGCGCATGGGGGCCGTACAGCCTTCCATGTAACTAACGTAAGCACCTTCATCGGCTATAATCAGAGTGCGTTCGAACTGTCCGGTGTTGGCGGCATTGATGCGGAAGTAGGTCGAAAGTTCAACCGGGCAGCGCACACCTTTGGGGATGAAGCAAAATGATCCGTCGCTGAAAACGGCTGAGTTAAGTGCAGCAAAAAAATTGTCGTTACTCGGCACCACACTTCCCATATATTGTTTTACCAGGTCCGGATGGTTTTTAACTGCATCGCTGAAGGAGCAAAATATCACACCATATTTTGAAAGCGTGTCTGTAAAAGTAGTCTTAACGGAAACGCTGTCGATAACTGCATCAACGGCAACGCCACTCAGCTTTTTCTGTTCTTCGAGTGATATGCCGAGTTTTTTAAATGTATCAAGAAGCTCAGGATCAACTTCATCCAGGCTTTTAAGTTCTTTTTTTCGTTTCGGTGCCGCGTAGTAAATAATATCCTGGTACTTGATGGCCGGATGATGGATGTGCGCCCACGTAGGTTCGGTAAGCGTAAGCCAGTGACGGTAAGCATTAAGACGGAATTCGAGCAACCAATCGGGTTCGTTCTTTTTGGACGAAATAAACCGAACGGTATCTTCACTTAGCCCGACAGCGGCCAGGTCCATCTCGATGTCGGTCGAAAACCCATACTTGTAATCGCTGTTGGTTACTTCTTCAAGTATATTATTTTGATCTTTTTCCATTGCTTGGTAGTATTCAGACTCTTATTTATCTTTGGTTCAAATAAACTCAGGGCGCAAAGTTAATAATAATAAAGGTATTGCAATACCTTAATTGGATGTTCTTTGACTAAAAAACAAGTGGAACATTGATTTGTTTATTTATTTCGGAAATTGAATACCGAATTTATAAATTATGGTAAAACACGGAGGCACGGATTATATGGAGTAAACCCCATTGGCCATTATAACCGGTAAAACATATTCTTCCGAAGCTTCCTCCCTCACTAAAAATGAGATGTGTGAAAAAACTCAGAAAAAAACTCCGTGACACTCTGTGTAATCCGTACCTCCGTGGTGAATAAAAACCTTATTTTTGCAGCAAATCCAATTTCATGACTGATCCAACACAATCCCAACGCACTGAACTTTCATCCCTGGGTGAATTCGGACTTATAAAACACCTTACTGAGGCTTTTGTAGATGAGCAACCCTCTACCATAAAAGGTATTGGTGATGATGCAGCCGTGATCGACTACGGTGATAAAGTAACCCTGGTTTCCACCGATCTTTTGGTCGAGGGAGTTCATTTCGACCTGGCTTATATGCCTCTGCGTCACCTGGGTTATAAATGTGCCACTGTAAATTTTTCGGATATAGTAGCCATGAATGGCACACCCAGGCAGCTTTTTGTGGGGATTTCAGTTTCAAACCGCTTCCCGGTGGAGGCCCTGGATGAAATTTACGAAGGCATCAGGATGGCCTGTAAACGCTATCATGTTGATTTAGCCGGCGGAGATACAACCTCATCGGTTCATGGGCTGTTTCTTTCACTCACGGTTACCGGGGATGCTGCTAAAGAAGATGTTGTGTATCGCAATACGGCAAAGGAAAACGACCTGATCTGCGTAAGCGGCGACCTGGGAAGTGCATACATGGGGCTGTTATTGCTCGAACGTGAAAAGAAAGTGTACGAAGCCGATCCTGGCATGCAACCCGACCTGGCAGGATTTGATTACATATTGGAGCGTCAGCTTAAGCCTGAGCCGCGGACTGATGTTATTGAATTACTTAAAACCGTCGGGGTTAAGCCAACTTCGATGATTGATATTTCTGATGGACTGGCATCCGAAATTCTGCATATTTGTGAAGATTCAGGACTTGGATGCAGGATATTTGAAGATAAAATTCCGCTGGATGCCATGACTATTACTGCTGCCGAAGAGTTTAATATTCAACCTGTTACAGCTGCAATGAACGGTGGCGAAGATTATGAACTCCTGTTTACCATAAATATGAATGATTTCGAAAAAGTGAAGGAACTCGAAGGCATCAGTATCATTGGCCATATGACCGAACCCAATGCCGGTGTTTTCCTTGCCAGCAACAACGGACCTCTTATTCAGATAGAAGCGCTTGGGTGGAATCATATGCGGGAGGAGGAATAATGTAGATTTGCGATTTCGGATTTGCGATTTCGGAATTCGTAAAGACCTCATCTCAACCTCTCTACTGAAGGAGTGGG
>JBBSBT010000569.1:0-2488 GCA_038250985.1 Bacteroidales bacterium | reverse complement strand
GTATTTTCTATATTGGTGATAACTCCACGGCGTACGCCAATGGATTCGGTATGGCCATAGCCTAACACCTCGATTTTGCCGAATTCGTTGCGGCGTCCCGCAATGGCAGCAATTTTTGTTGTTCCGATATCTAACCCGACTACGATTTCCGTTGACATAGTTTTAAATTTATTTTGTGCACACTATTTGATTTTTATATTCCAGATTCAGTTTGCTGTACTTCTCCCAGCCTGTTTTTACAAGCCCGTATTTGTAGAAGTACATCAGGTTTTCAAGTTTTTCGGCAGCATCGGTAGTATCGCCCATATAAACTATATGTGATCCTGCTTTTGTTACCAATTGAATTTTGCCGTTTGATGTTACGTAAACCTGCTCGATAAGCGCATTCAATGTGTTGTCGTTTTCTATAATTCCTGCCAGCAGGTGGATATCATATAGATTTTGTAATGAGCTCCTTACCAAATGATTTGACTCAGGAATTGAATATATGTTTTTACCATCCTTTAGCGGGCTTTTAATTTGACCGCTTGCTATAAGTGTTTTATATGGATATGCTATATTTACCGGCATGATGCGTCCGTTACGATCCAGGTAATGTTGCTGCCCGTCGGCAGTATAGTAGCGAATAACAGCATAACACTGATCCGCTTTTAACATGATGTCGCCTTCCACCGTGATCAGGGCATCGGTATTTTCCAGGTATGGATTATTTTTTAAAAATAATTTTATTCCGCTTAAATTAACTTCGCCTATAGTTTTTGTTTGTGGCTTTCCGAATTTTTTATTGATCTCGGCTATCAGATCGTTGCCTCCCAGTAAAGGCTGGGCACCCTTGTAATCTATCAGGCAGGTGATGCCCCGGCATTTTTTTTCCAGATGTGTTTCGTTGGCAAAACCCATCATTACCACAACTCCGGCTGCTATGGCTATCCATAAGGAAATGAGCAATATTTTTACCAATATCTTCATTTAAATTGTTTTATTTATTCTGAGAAAACTTTCAATTGGTTCTACTAATGTGTCAATATCACCGGCTCCCATGGTAATCAGCACTTCAGTATGTTTACCGGCAAAATATCCCGGGATATCAGTTTTTTGAACCAGGTGTTTATTGTCATGTTTCATAAGCGAAAGCAACATTTCTGATGTAATTCCCGGTATCGGGAGTTCACGAGCCGGGTAAACAGGTAAAAGCAGAACTTCATCCAACAGGGACAAACTCTTGGCAAATTCAGGAGCAAAGTCGCGTGTACGCGAAAACAGGTGTGGCTGAAATATGCCGCATAGCTTCCGTCCCGGAAACATAGCCCTTGCTGAACGGATGCAGGCTTTTATCTCTTCAGGATGGTGAGCGTAATCGTCGATATAAACCATGTTGTTTTCATTCAACCTGATATCAAACCTGCGTTTTACACCTTTAAAAGTGGCAAGCCCGTTGCTTAGTTCTTCAGGAGTAACACCGGCAAGAATAGCTGCTGCCAGCGCCGCAACCGCATTTTCCACATTATACAGGCCAGGAATTCCAAGTTCCAGGTTGTTGATTTTCCCATTCGGGTAGTTGAAATCAAAGTGATACAGGTTGTTGATGATCGTGAGCCCGGATGCGTAGAAGTCTGCATTTTCATCTACAGCATAGCGATACACCCGACCATCGGCCGGTATCTGTAACGGAAGGTCAAGGCCTTTCTTTATAATGAGTGATCCCTGCGGAACAATGTTGCCGGCAAAACTTGTGAAAGCCTCATGAACAGCAGCAAGATTCTCGTATATATCCAGGTGGTCGGAATCGATGCTTGTAATGATTGCAATAAAAGGATGAAGGTGAAGGAACGACCTGTCGTATTCATCGGCTTCCACAACCATAAATGGAGAAGTTTCCGAAATCAGGAGGTTGGTTTCGAAATTCCTGGAAATTCCGCCCAGGAATGCCTGGCATCCTACATGGGATTGCTGCATGAGGTAGGCCGCCATGGTTGATACGGTTGTTTTTCCATGTGTTCCGGCACAGGCTATGGCCTGGTATTCGGACGATAGCATGCCCAGCACTTCCGCACGTTTCATCATCCGTACCCCGCTTTTCAGCAGGTAATGCAGCTCGGAGTTGTCGGCAGGAATGGCAGGAGTATATACCACCAGCCCGGTCTCAGGAGGAATAAGGCTGATATCTTCGTTGTAATGGATAATCATTCCTTCGCTTTCAAGGCTTCTGGTCAGTGAAGTAGGAGTTCGGTCGTACCCGTGCACATGGTATCCCTTTGCCATGAAGTAGCGTGCCAGCGCACTCATGCCAATGCCCCCGATTCCGAGGAAATAGATTATATGTTCTTTAATTCTCAACAACATGTACTCCCTGGTTATTTGTTTTTAATGCCAGTTTAATAACGTACTCAGCGATCTGGCTTGCTGAGTTCATGATTGCCATTGCACTTATGTTCGTGCTTAATTTTTTTTGTGCTTCAATGTCGGATGCCAGTTCTGTTATTGCACT
>JBBSBT010000568.1:0-2500 GCA_038250985.1 Bacteroidales bacterium | reverse complement strand
GGATAATTGAACGGTTGAAGAAGTTTGGTGCTCTTGAATCGCCAAAAACTATTCTCGGTCATTGCCTGCATCTGAGTGATAAAGAAAAGAAAATTATCAGCAAGAGCCCTGTCTGGGTGGTTCAGAATACCGAAAGCAACCTGAATAATAAGGTTGGTTATTTCAATGCCGCAGGACTTGGAAGTAATATTATGATGGGTACCGATGGCATGCACAGTGATATGCTCCAGAGTTCAAAAGCTGCATTTTTTGTTGGTCAGAATTTTGATACCATTGGTTACGACAGCGTTTACCAGCGCTTTCGGAATGCGGATAAATATTTGAACAGCAATGGATTTAAGGGTCACGGACCCAACAACCTGGTAGTGCTTGATTATGATACACCAACCCCTTTTAACCAAGGGAATTTCTACGGTCATTTTGTTTTCGGACTCGAATCAAAACATGTGAAACATGTTATTTCGCAAGGGAAACTGGTGGTTGAAAACGGGGCAATTCTTACGGTGGATGAAGATAAAATTCTTGCCGGTGCTAAGGTGCAAGCTGCGAGACTTTGGGCAAAAATGAGGTAATCACGATTTTAATGTATTTTTGCAACACTTTTGGTGAGTGATCCGTTATCCGGAAGTGATTAAATTACGATTTACGAGGTACTAGGTAAGATTGGGGAAGATTTTGGTATTATTGGAATCAGACTTGTTCATTAGAATCGTAAATCATCATTCGTAAATCGTACCTCGTAAATAAATATTACTTAGGCACTTAAATTTTGTACATGGAAATATCTCTCCTGCAATGGATCGGCTACTTTGCCTCCATCATTATCGCCGTTTCGATGACCATGAGTTCCATCCTGAAATTCAGATGGATAAATCTTGCGGGGGCTATTACATTTTCAACTTACGGATTTCTTATAGGTGCCTTACCAGTGGGATTTTTGAATGCGTTTATTGCTTTGGTCGACATCTATTACCTGTACTCAATTTACTCAAAGAAAGAAGTTTTCGAAATACTGGAAGTAAGAGCCGATAACAAGTATATGGTACGATTTCTCCAATTTCATGATAAAGATATTCAACATTTCTTTCCGGGATTTACTTATCAGCCGGAAATGAATACGATGAGCTTTTTTGTACTGCGCAATATGGCGGTTGCCGGAGTTTTTCTGGCTCACCGCGAGGAAGGTCATTGCCTTTCTGTCGGACTTGATTATGTGTTAGCCGAATACCGGGATTTTAAAAACGGGGAATATATCTACTTTCATTTACGAAAACGCCTTAGCGAAGAAGGCTTTACAAAAGTGATTGCCGACGGCCGAAGTGAGAAATATTCAAAATACCTGAGAAAACTGGGTTTTGACCAAAATACAGAAGGTATGTTTGAAAAATCTTTATAACAAAGATAAGTTTTTCAGTGTAGGACACACTTTGGGTATGAAGGCACTAAAAGAGACATTATGAATCAATTTCTGATCTGTCACGGAACTATTGTTACAAGTGAAGCCAATCTAAAATTGGATATCGCTGTAAAAGATGGAATAATCACAGAAATCGGTCATTTCAACCCGGCTGATTATTCGGATTATCAACTTATTGATGCAAAAGGAAAATATATTTTCCCCGGAGGTATTGACCCACATGTGCATCTTGAATTACCAACTCCGGCAGGACCTTCCTGTGACGATTTCGCCAGCGGTAGTAAAGCTGCCATTGCCGGGGGGACCACATTTCTGATAGATTTTGTTACTCCGTCCCGGGGACAGTCATTAATGAATGCACTGTCATTTCGGCTGAAGGAATCCAATAAATGCCTGGTTGACTATACGCTTCATATGGGAATTACCTGGTACGATGAAACCATACCGGAGCAAATGGAATGGTGTGTAAATGAAGTTGGAATAAAATCCTTCAAAGCTTACCTGGCATACAAAGGCAGTATCGGAATTGAATACAGTGAGCTTGAGCAGGTAATGAAAAAGGCTGCTTCGCTAAATGCGACTGTGCTTGTACATTGCGAAGAAGGTGATGTCATTCTGCAAAATCAGAAGAAATTTATCAGTGAAGGAAAAACAGAACCCTTGTATCATGCCCTTTCCAGGCCGGCAGTAGTTGAATCCGAATCTGTTCGGAAAGTGATTGATCTTTGCCGTACAACCGGTTGCAAAACCTATATTGTCCATACTTCAACCGCAAAATCAATTGAATATATAAGAGCCGCAAAAAAGGAAGGACTCCCGCTGTTTTGTGAAACCTGTCCCCAGTATTTGCTGCTCGATGAAAGTGTATATTCCAAGCCTTTACCTGACTCATTAAAATATGTAATCAGTCCTCCCATACGCTCAAAACAGGATCAGGAAGCGATGTGGGTTGCAGTGGCCGATGGAACGGTGGATGTGATTTCGACCGATCATTGCCCGTTTAATACTTTTGGACAAAAAGATGTTGGAATTAACGATTTTACCAAAATACCCAATGGCGCCGGCGGAATTGAAAACAGGCTG
>JBBSBT010000567.1:0-2521 GCA_038250985.1 Bacteroidales bacterium | reverse complement strand
TTCAAAGATTGTGTTGATTTTATGAACAAGCGTTATGGCGAAGGCTGTTTCACGCTCGAAATGAAAGACCAGTACTACAATATGCGCGAAATGGTTGAGCCGGTTTACCATGTGGTTGCCACCGCCCAGGAAGCTATGGAGCAGCTTGGAATAATTCCGAAAGTAGTTCCTATCCGCGGAGGTACTGATGGCGCAAGGCTTTCGTACATGGGACTTCCCTGCCCGAATATTTTTGCCGGCGGACACAATTTTCACGGTAAAATGGAATATGTTCCTCTGGAATCTATGGTGAAAGCGACCGAGGTAATTCTTAAAATTGTTGAGCTATACACTAAGAAATCGTAGCCATTACTTTGGCTATATCTATTACATAATTACAAGATATAGCCATATTAAAAATAGATTTCATACAATATCGCAATATTTATTATATTTGTAGCCAGAATAAAGGCATAGGGTATGATCGAAATTGTAGGCCGCGGACCGGAAATAAAACTGATACGGAAATTAGAAACCTCCGGCAAATCAGAGTTCCTGGCACTGTTTGGCCGCAGGCGCATAGGTAAAACTTTCCTCATCCGGTCGTTGTACCAGGATAATTTTACCTTTTACATTACCGGCATGGCGAATGTGAGTATGCAGCAGCAGTTGATTAATTTCAATCTTAGCTTGCGCAGGCATGATCCTCAAACCGAATGGGAAGCCCCGGCAAACTGGCAGTTTGCCTTTCAACAGTTAATTTCGTTTACCGAAAAATCGAAGACCGATCGAAAGATTATTTTTATTGACGAACTTCCCTGGTTCGATACCATGCATTCAGATTTTATTCCTGCTTTAGAGCATTTCTGGAATAGCTGGGCATCGGCCCGAAGCGATATCTTTTTAATCGTATGCGGTTCGGCCACCTCGTGGATGATCAATACCTTGATTAACAACAAAGGCGGATTGCACAACCGGGTAACACAACGGATCAGGTTAGAACCATTTACCCTGAGCGAATGTGAGCAGTTTCTCAAAAAGAAAGATGTGCAACTCGATCATTATCAGATTGTTCAAATCTATATGGTAATTGGAGGTGTGCCTTATTACTGGGAGACTGTCGAAAAGGGGAAGAGTGCAGCACAGATTATTGAACAGGAATGTTTCACGGCTAACGGACTGCTACGAACTGAATTTGATAATCTATTCAGATCGCTTTTTCAAAAATCAGAACGGCATGTTAATATTGTTAAAGCCCTGTCAACTAAGGCGAAAGGATTGACCCGGGATGAAATTTCTTTCCTTTCCGGAATATCAAACGGTGGCGGCCTTACACGCTTGCTTACCGAATTGGAAGAATGTGGTTTCATTTCACGATATGTCCCTTTTGGTAAAAAAAGCAGGGAAAGCCTCTATCAACTGAGTGATATGTACTCTTTTTTCTACCTGAAATTTATTCAAAATACTTCTTTGAAAGATCAGGATAACTGGCTGAATACCATTGACAGCCCTAAACACAGGGCCTGGTCAGGATATGCTTTTGAACAGGTATGCATGAACCATAGCCTGCAAATAAAAAAAGCTCTTGGAATATCGGGTGTCGAGACTAAAATATCATCGTGGCGCAGTCGATCAGAGGGAAATGAAGCCCAGGTTGATCTGGTTATTGACCGCAGGGACCAGGTAATTAATCTTTGCGAAATGAAATTTTCAATAAACAAGTTTACCATCACAAAGCAATATGCGGATGACTTGCGCAATAAAATAGCGTCCTTTAAAACTGATACAAAAACCCGAAAATCAATATTCCTGACTATGATTACAACCTTTGGTGTGGAAAACAATATTTATTACGGAGGACTGGTGCAGAACGATTTAACAATGGATATACTGTTTACGGATTAAGAAAAACCTGCTACAAGTAAACTGTCAGATACTGCCTGAATTGTTACTAAAAGCAACGGAGGTGATTCTGAAAATCGGTGAATTATATACTCAAAGAAGCAAATAAAAAATCCAATCATCAGTTAACTAAAAAAGGCCGTTCTATATGAGCGGCCTTTTCTGTTTTGTGAGTCAGAGCTTATTTTTTAATAACTTTCTTTTTAATCGAATATCCATCTCCTTTTATATTTAAAACAAGTATACCATTCGGAAGGTTTTTTGCCGGAATAATAACACTTCGTAACCCATTTACCTCTGATTCAAATAATTTTTCTCCTGCAACAGAAAATATCTCAATATGTTTAATAGGCTGTGCCGACTCAATTTGCAGAATATCAGTACATGGATTAGGGAATATGCTGGTTTTTAGCCTTGTTTCACTTATTGACGTGGGTAACTGAACCACAAACCGGCTTGTTTCCAGGATCAGATCCGGAAATGTTTCGTTGTTTATTTCACAGTACACACTATCTGTCTGATAGTTCAGAAATGCAAAAATGCCTGAACTTTCAGCATAATCAGTTCCTTCAACCAATGTGTTTCCTCCTTTCGTTTTCCAGGTAAAAACAGAGCTTTTACCGGCTCTCGAAACCTGGTT
>JBBSBT010000566.1:0-2529 GCA_038250985.1 Bacteroidales bacterium | reverse complement strand
GTAATTTTTTGAAGTTTTGGCTGATGTAAGACCCATCAGTTTATCCGTGAGTTCATTGTTCATGGCATCATAACGCACGCTTCCCATCAGGTTAAATTTAGCAATTTCCAGTTTATATAAAGCAAAAACCCCAATACTTCGCTGTGAAATTAACTGGTTAGCTAAAAGCGAATCCGCTTCGATGTTGGTTTCGTCAGTGCTTTCGACCCTGCCAGGATTTGCGGCGCTTTCGAGTTTATACATTGCGATATTCTGCCATTTAAAATCCGTGCCAAGGCTGAGGCTGTTTTTTATTTTCCCGTTGCTCAGATGCAGATTATACTGGGCGCTTGCGCCGGGGACGGTGTAGGTACGGTATTCAGCACACCTGTTACTTGTTTCCTTATAATTCCAGGTCCGGAGGAATGAAGTTAGCTGTATATCCTGGATCCCATTGATTTTATAAGTCCCCAGCAGACCTATGGTAGTACGGTTGGTTTTCTGGTACTCATTAAAAGGGTTTGCATCCGGGTTCGCCTGCAAAGGATTATCAAGCTGTTCCAGGCTAAGCCCTTCAGGATTTTGCTGAAAATAATCGGTATGCGAAATGATTTGAGTCAGCGACAATTTTGCGGAAGGCTTAAAATTGATTTTTTCATATAATTTATTGCTCCAGTAAGCCTGGTGATCGCGATACCCGTCGCCGGCAGTCCTGGAGTAGCTTACGCGGTAGTCGATATCATTTTTGGAGCCATCAAGTTGAATAAGCGATTTTCTGAATCCGTTTGATCCCAGCGATTGACTGACTTCGCCACCTATGGGTTTTGTGCCTCCCTTGTTGGTAGTAATATTAATCACTCCGCCGGCACCACCGCCTCCGTACAAACCGGCGGCAGGTCCGCGCAGTACTTCTATTTTATTTACCGTAGCCCAGTCAACATCGTATAAATCAGGAGCAAAACCCGAAGGATCGTTAACCGGTATGCCATCGATTATTACACCGATTCCTCGCAATCCGCGTTCAGTCAGAATTCCCTGACCACGGATGGAAACATGCACGCGTTCCCCGTCGTGCTGATTGTCAATCCTGACACCGGGGACCAATCGCAAAGCTTCTTCAATGCCGATTGATTTAGGCATGGCAGAAAGCGTCCGGGCAGTGACCAGCGATATTGACCCGGGGTTGTTCTTAAGCATTACCGGGAGCCTGTTTGCCGTAATGGTTACCCCTCCCAGGTTAATTATTTTTATTGTATCCGGTTTTTCATTTTGGCCGAACAATAAACTAAAGCTGCACATGAAAGCTGCAACTAAATATATTTTTAGTTTCATTGTAGTTACTTTAAAGTTAAAATGAGATTGACTCTTGTTTTCAGATATCATCTTCGAACCAGGAAAATGAATATCACCCTGAATCAGTAATTATATGCTGATTTCAGATTTATTCATCCGCTCAATTGTAAATCCTCAAACAGCATCTTGTACGAAAGGGACCTGCTGCCGGAGTAAGAGACTGATTAAATTTTGTTTTTTGAATCCCAAAGGGGTTTAATGGTTTAAAACCGGCAACAAATGGACGATGTTCGACCCCGTCGGGGTCGCAGAATCAATGCCAATTTCAATTCTATAAACCTTTGATGCCTTCGGCATCCTGATCGTGAACAAATTTAAATGAGCTCTATATATAACAAGAAGATGAAGGAAGCGGTTATGTTGATTTTGGGGGAGGAGAGAGGATGTCGGGGGCATTCGACGAATAAAAATCGTTGATACCGGCAAATGTAATATCTAAAAAATCGAAATTTGTGGTTGCTGAAGCATATTGAAGATCAAAGTTATAGACAAAAGTTCTTTTTAGTTTTGTCTCAGCATTCTTTTTGGTGCTGTTCCTTTTATGATAACCGGCTAATAGCTGCTTCTCCTTTTTGTCGCTCAGGCAGTAGTAGTATTTTTTCTGATGTTTAATCTGGATTTTTACAACATCAAACATTTCGTCTTTATACCTGAATTCTTTGTCAGGTTTAAGCCAGCAAATGCCTGTTTCTTCATTATCAGGAATGATGATTAAAGTAAGATCTTCCTCTTTTATTCCTTGTCTTATTTCCTGCCTTATTTCTTTTTTAATACTGTATTGCTGAACACAAAACCAAATATAGGATCCTTCGATATTGAAAAGGAATGCGGCTACAATCAGTATTGAAAAGTATTTTCTCATCTTATTTTCTGATGCCTGCGCCTGGCTTTACTGTATAATTCAATCTTCAAATATACGTATGATTATGAGCCCTGCACTATATCTTTTTCGTCAAACTCAAATTCGGTTCCGTTAAGTATTCAATTATAATGAGTTGGATGTTGATCGCGGAATTGTTATTTGTAAGCTGTTATTTAAATAGTTATGATGAAAATTAACTGCTTATCCCTTTCGGTCAAGTTGACTTGATTATTTAATTAAGTGCATATCTTCTTTATGCAAGTTGATCAGTATTCTATCGAAGAAACTTTTACACGACTAATCTTTTTATGCTGAAGGATTATTCTCAGCTTTAT
>JBBSBT010000565.1:0-2531 GCA_038250985.1 Bacteroidales bacterium | reverse complement strand
GAACGGTAAAAACTTTCATCACTAAGCGGATCAGCACCTTTACGTGTAAAAAAAAGCTGGCCTTCGTCGAGACTAACTGCATTAATATACTCATAACCCGGTGAATTAACATTTGGGCCAATGTTAACGGGGTTAAACGGAACCGGATGTTTCATCATCTGTGACCTGTAATCGCATAATTCCAGGTTAATCGCAGTGCGTTTCAGTTCAGCCTGGATTTTTGGTTTGAATGTAAGGTATTTAAGATAGTTGATTTTGGCATCGTCATATTTTTCCATATCGAAATACAGGTTTGCCATAATATAGTATGCCGGTGGAAAAAAAGAAGAGTCTGTGGCTACTGCTTTTTTGTATGATTCGATGGCTTTGGGAAATTCTTTCAGGTCGTAAAACATATCTGCTTTCAGAAGCCAGGCTTTAACATAACCAGGTTCATCTTCAAGTAAGGCATCAAGTTGACGAAGCGTTCCTGCATAATCGTGCCGGTTATACATCTGAACAGCTTTATCAAATTGCTTGTCGGCCTTCGCATTTGTTGGCTGCTGTGCAAATAATGGAATTTCCAATACTAAGACCAATACAATCGTGAATAAAAATCTGTACAATTTCATAAATACTCCGTATTGAATTGCGAATGTAAGCAAGTTACTGTAATGTAAAGAATAGCCTTTCTATTTAACGGTAAAAGATAGCAGGAATTATGCCAAAAACTGAAAGTTAAAAACAGCAATGCACTTTTAGCAGGATTTTAGGACTGAATAGCATTACGCCCTCGGGTGTAACCGACGATAGGTACCAGGCAAAGCCGCCTTTAAGGAATATGCATAAATTTATGCGCCTGCAGCGAGATATGCCAGCGGGGATTTTTCATCACGTACTCTATGATACCAGGCAGCACTTCCTGCATTCGGCTCCATTCAGGCTGCAGGCAGAGATAACAATCGGGGCCGACCAGTCCGGCATTTTCTTCGGCCCATTCAAAATCGGTATCATCAAATATTATAACTTTTAATTCACTGGCTTTACTGAATATGCCGGGTTTCGGAGGGCTTTTCCTTTTTGGAGAAAGACATATCCAGTCGAAAGAGCCACTAAAGGGATGTGATCCCGAGGTTTCGAGATGAACCTGCAGACCTTGTTTTTTCAGCTGATCGCACAGGTAATCGAGGTTGTACATCAGGGGTTCGCCTCCTGTAACAACAACTGTAGCTGCAGGATTATCAATAACACGCTTTACAATTTCATCGGTATCGGTAAGCGGGTGAAGTTTCGGATTCCACGATTCCTTTACATCGCACCAGTAGCAACCCACATCGCAACCTCCTACCCGCAGAAAATAAGCGGCCTTCCCGGTATGAAAGCCTTCTCCCTGTATTGTATAGAAATCCTCCATCAGGGGAAGTAATTTGCCGTTTTGTGTGAGATCAGGATTCATGAAGTCAGTACTATGTAATAATGATTGTATATAGTGTCAAAGTGCCGGGCACAAGTGTATAAGGCAGGTAATTCCATTATCCGATGCAGGTTCAGCCGGTGGGTATCATTCCTTTTTCCTGTTTTCTTTTTCCTGTTTTCTTTACTTTTAACCGGCACTTACACTTCTTTATTATATGCTTTGAAAGTATTAAGGAGCAAAGCAACGCGGGTCATTGGTCCCACTCCGCCAGGTACAGGTGTGATAAAAGAACATTTAGGTGCGACTTCATCAAATTTCACATCACCTGTGATATGATATCCTTTCTCACTTTCATCTGCTATCCGATGAATGCCAACATCAATAACAACAGCACCTTCCTTTACCATGTCGGCCGTAACAAAATGCGGCTGTCCCATGGCTGCAATCAGAATATCCGCAGTTTGTACTATTTCTTTAATGTTTTTTGTACCGGTATGACAAATGGTTACTGTGCAATTGCCGGGATTGGCTTTGCGCGAAAGCATTACACTTATCGGAGTCCCGACTATATTGCTCCTCCCAAGTACAACACAATGTTTTCCACTGGTTTCAATTTTACTCCTTTCGAGTAGCAGCATGATACCGTATGGTGTAGCAGGCAGGTAGGTAGGTTCACCAAGCATCATCCGGCCAAGGCTTACCGGGTGAAAACCATCAACATCTTTCAAAGGATTGATGCTTCGGATAACCTTTTGAACATTTATATGATCAGGCAGAGGAAGCTGGACAATAAAACCATCCACTTCTTCATCATTATTCAGAAAATCAATTATTTCAAGCAGCCTTTTTTCACTTGTGTCGGCATCAAGTCTGTAAATGGTCGAAGTAAATCCTACTTCTTTACAGTCTTTTTCTTTGCTGTTAACATACGTCTGGCTGGCAGCATCCTCACCTACCAAAACGGCTACCAGGTGAGGAGCACGATCACCCTTATCAATAATAGCAGCGCTTTTTGCTGCAAGTTCCTTTTTAATGTCGGAAGCAATTTGTTTGCCGTCGATGATTTGCATTGGGAAATAAGTTAATAGTTAATGGAAAATAGAAAATGGTCATTCGGTTGTCATACAATGGTCAT
>JBBSBT010000564.1:0-2531 GCA_038250985.1 Bacteroidales bacterium | reverse complement strand
TGATTGTGGGCTCCAAGTATGATCATATCTGCATTATAGGCGGCAGCTTGTTCAATAACGGACTCAACTATCGGGCCTTTCACAAGTTCATAGTCGGTTTTAATGCCCCTTTGAACCAGGTAATCAGCCATGGATGCTAAATCCTCCTTTATCCTGTTGGTTTCCTCCTCGTTATCAGCAGGCATGACAGGCTGAACAATTTCGTTCCCGATATACGTGGGAACCGGCACTTCAACATGCAAAATACGGACCTGGCTTTTAAAAGCGCTGGCGAATTTAGCCGCAGATTCAACGGTTGTACTCGCAACATCCGAAAGATCAACAGCAACTAATATCTTATCCATTTTTCGAATAGTTTAAATGTTATTACAATACTACAAATATACTGAATATGGCGGGCGAATGCAAGCATTTTATAAGTGAAGAAAATACGGAATGCATTTTTTACCGGGGAAATACCCCGCATCAGAAATCAACCTTTATGCCGGTTTTAAATCCAAGCGTAAGTTCATCTGTAGGTTGGTTATTCTTTGACAGCACCGGTTTAAAATACCAGCGGCTTGTTGGCGTAAACGATAAGTGAATCCTTTTTACAATTTGATAGTTAAAATCAATGCCGGTAACGAAATTCACATTTACATCGTTATACACAGGCTTGGATGTGTTTATATTGGTGATCTTAGCGTTAAACTGGTTTTTCACAGTTTTTTCAGTGGACGACACCAGGTCAGGATTATTAAGCTTGATGCCGAACCCGGCTCCTGCATTTACCCAGGTTGAAAATTTACCGATACTGAAAAGACGCCTGCCAAGGCCAAGGTTATAAATAAAGTACTGGTGTTTTTCTGACCCTACATAATCCGACTGCAAACTGGCTGAGTTATAGGCCAGTGTATCCAGCCTGCCGCTTGGTCCCACTGCGGTTAACGGCGATTTAATATCGTAGTTCATATTGACCTCGAACTGGTCTTCGTTATATGCCATACCAATGCTGGTGTTGTATCTCACTTTTTCTTTGTTGTAACTGGCCGTAAGATCCAAATTGTGAAATACTGTATTTTCGGTTCCGTTGTACATATTTTCGGGCAGGTAACCCATGGCAAGTGCAAAACGATTTTGTTTTCCCGATACTGTCGGGTCAACAGGCGGTTTTGCTTTCACAGATGGAGTCATAGCGGTAACAGCTCGTCCGCTTTGCGAAGCAGGTTGACTAAACATGATGGAAGTACTTGTTGATTTGTCAAACGGAATAACGGGATCCGGGTTTAACATGCTCAGAGTTAATGGCGCTGTTTTGTTTCGGGTAAAGGCTGGAATAGAACTAACCGGAACCGCAATTTGATCAGGTGAAGTTACAGCAGGCTCTGTTATTCCGGGGGATAAATCCTGAACTTCCACGTTTGATGCCAGGGAATTGTTTCCCGTCAGCAAGGTGTTTGATGTTTCAGCTGATTTTTGATCTTGTGACGAAATTATTACGTTTGAAGGAGGTGTGGCAGACTGTGATTTGTTTTCAGTAGTTGCAACTTCGGGATGGCTGGCGTTTTTTTGATTTCTTTCAGACGCCAGATCATGATTTTCGCCCAAGCCGGCAGCGTTACTCTTTGTTGCTGAAGTTGCGGGTCCCTGGTTGCTTTTTTGTGCTACTTCTGCATGGGTTTCAGCCGGATTTGCCTGGCTGGCAGATGCCTTTGGTGTATTAGGCTGTTCAACCTTAGCAACTCTCGAAACCGTATCCGAACCCGGGTAATAATCAGCAATTCTTGATACAGTAAAAAATAAAAGAAGTCCTGCCGCGGCTGATAAAGCAATACGGGTGCCGATTTTAAAATAAGCAGCACGGTTCAGCCGGCTGCTGATGGACGCCCATATTCCCTGGTCGGGTGAGTGTATGGGCAGCTGCTGTAATTTTTCCTGGTAAACAGCTTCGGCATCCAGCATATCCAGCTTCGCCGACAGACGGTTCCACGTCTCCGGGTCAGCGGAATGCTTTGGCAGCTGTTCGCCCATTCTCATTTTTATATGGTTTTTGTTTTCTTCCATTTTTATTGATCCATCACTGCCGAAAGCCGGTTTTTCAGCATCTTTTTTGCATGAAACAACTGCGATTTGGATGTCCCTGTCGAAATGCCGAGCATTTTGGCTGTTTCTTCATGACTGTATCCTTCAACTTCGGTAAGCAGGAAAACCGTCCGGTACCCATCGGGCAACGAAAGGATTACCTTTTCGAGGTACTCGGAGTTTAACGTATCAGGAATCAGTATCATTTCATCGCTTTTTACTTCGTCCATGTCGGCAAACAACATGTTGTGGTTTTTCGAAAGCAGCCGGAGCGAAGTGCGTATCACAATGGTTTTAATCCATGCACCTAAAGTTGCATCAAACCTGTATTGCGCTATGTCACGGTAAACCTGTATAAAGGCATCCTGCAGAGCGTCGTGGGCATCGTCGCGGTTGTTCACAATACGGTAGGCAATAGTGAACATGGCATCGCAATACTTGTAATAAAGGTCGCGCTGGGCAATACGGTT
>JBBSBT010000563.1:0-2538 GCA_038250985.1 Bacteroidales bacterium | reverse complement strand
TTCCAGACGGTGACAATGCCGATAGCGAAAAGTTTTGAAAAATAGAAATTGTTGTTGCGTTTACTTACCAGGAACCAGATCACCATGGTATTCATACCCAGCCCGATAACGGAGAAAAAAAGAAACCGCGAATATTCTATAGCGAGTTCGGGATTGTTGCTATGAAACGTCCACCAGCGGTTCAGGAAATAGTTGCTGCTGGCCGCAAAAGTAAAACCGATGGCATTGGCCACATATTTCTGAATCCGGGCTTTCTCCTTACTCAGCCACGTAAAACTGAAGTCGACAACTACCCCTGTTGCGCCCACAGCTCCAAATTTCATGAATTTTATCAGGACATCCTGTGTAAAAAACTGCATCATAGGCGGCAAAGATAATTAAAAACACATTTCTTTTAAATTCGCCTGTAAAATGCAGTTTTAATGCCGGGAATAAAATTCCCGAACATAGATGAGAAACTCTTAGCTCCGGACCTGGTTGGAATATTAACTCTTCAGCCTGTATGATTTTACAATTTCTGGTATTCAAACGAAGGAAATCCTTTTTGAAGCCTGTTGTTCAGGAACTTATAAAACCCGATAAAACGCAGTTTATACAGAAAGCCTTTTGTGTCGCGGATAATATAGCTAAGATCCGAATTAACTGTATAACTCCCCGCGGTAAAATCGTATATTTTCCAGTCATAGCCAATCCTGTCGATCCGTTTTGTAAAAGTCAGCATTTGTGCTTTTTCGAAGTTTATATTTCCGAAAGGGGTAATTGAATCTACAGCCACTTCCACATTCAATGGATTCAATAAAACTCCGGTCACAAGATAAGGATATGGATCACCTGCATCAGTGAAAAGAAGTGTGGTGTACTGGCTGAATAATAAATCCCAGGATGTGTTTAACGGCTCCGAAATCGCCAATGTCTGATTGCTGATCGAAAACAGCACATGATTTACACCGCTTCGCTTTGCAATGGAATACGATTTAGGGTTTGAGCCATTCATAGCTGCAATGCGAAAATAATACGTCCCGTTAATGAGGCTATCAATCACCAGCTGCCTGAAACCGAGCGGCTCACCATTTTCATCCATGCCCCTATCGATAAGCAACAAACGATTTGCACCCAGGGTATCATTACCTTTGATACTGAACCAATTTCCAATCGCCAACGAATCTGCACTCCCATCGGAAGGATTATACAGCCATACAGCACCTGTTGTATCGGCCGGCGATCCAAAAGTCTGACCTTCGAGGTACGCCGATTTCATAAAACTACTGCTGTTTAATATAACTTTCCAACCCAGGGGCGAACTATCAAATCCGAGGTCCCAGGAGCTTTTCAGGTTCGAAGCCGCCACGCTGCTGTCGAGAAGGTTAAAATAAACCTGGTATTTGTAGGTATCGGTCATTGCGATAGTATCGGTAATATAATTGCCGGGTATATGAGGCGCAACCTGTTCGTCATCCTTAAAACAGGATGTAACAAGCAGAGCTGTTATGACAATAGAAAGATTAAAGAGAAAACGTAGCATCAGAATTTTTTAAAATTATAGGTGAACTTAACAAAAGCCGACCGGCCCCATGCCACACGCGAAGCTCCGTCGGCACCACCGCTGTGGGCACCGCCAGAAACCATTCCTGCCTGTACATCTTTAACATCTGTCAGGTTCTTTCCTCCTACAGAGATGGAGAACATATTTTTCATGAAATTTTTCATGATACTGATATCAAGACTGGAATACCCCTGTATATAATCATTATTGAATGTACCATCGGGGGTAAGTTGCGGGAACCTGCCGGTATATTTATAATTGGCGGTTAACGATGCATTGAATTTTGCAAAGCTATAGGTTGCCAATGCATTGAAATCAGTACTGTAATGAAATGAATTATCAGATTGATCAGCCGTATTATCCGGGAACCTGCGTCCGACATGAGAAATTCCGCCTTTTAATAAAAGTTTAGGGTAAAAGTTTACCGTAGCATTGGCCTGGATGCCTTTCGAAATAAATTTCGACACATTTCCATATGTATAGGTAGTAATATCATTCCCGACCTGGAAAAGCCATATCATATTATAAACATAGTTGTAAAACAATCCAAGCTCTGTATTCAGAAATGCATTTGACGTTTCGCGGTTGTAACTGAAATTCAGGTTCAGATTATGCGAATCTTCAGCCTTAAGGTCTGGATTACCATGCAGATTGTGATTAACATCGACAAAATCGAGATAAAGTTCTTTAATGGAAGGAGCACGGAAACCACGGGCATAAGTAGCCCTGACAGAGGAATTGGGTGTGGCACCATATTTAACATTAAGAGAATATACAACCGGTGCGGTGTATTTGGTGTTGTATGTAAACCTGGCTCCCGGCTGCAACGATATTTTCTCAATCGGGTTGTACTTTATACTGACAAAACCGGCATAGTCTCCGATTTGCTGTGTTCCGCCTTCAATTCGCTGGCCCTGATTGATTTCAAGGTTATTATCAAATCCTACCTGGTAATTTAGCTTTTGTTCAGGATAATTCCGGTTGTACCATAGCCT
>JBBSBT010000562.1:0-2543 GCA_038250985.1 Bacteroidales bacterium | reverse complement strand
TAATTCTGTTGATTCATTCCGGGAGTTTGTTTCGCCGGTAGTATAGTCATTTACATTAAATTTTAGGTAATCGAGCGAATTTTCGGAATACAGATCAGCGGCTACTTCTGTATTGATATAGTCAACGGCATCGAATTTCAGGTAACTGAAATCTTCAGCTGTTGTGCGGGCTGCTTCAGTTGCGATTTTATTTTTTATTGCTGTTGCTTTATTAATAGCTGATTTGGCATCAACCACAGTTGATGGAATATATGAATAATTGCTGACCGAAGTTGTATTGTTGTTTTTGGCAACATATACGGAGGTGGATTCTGCAAAAGTTATCAGAAGGAGAATTGCTGCGAAGGTCGATACTATAATGGATGTTTTCATGGCTTTTTATTTTTTATTCTCTTGCGAGGTTTTTGGTTATGATTACTTGTTTTGTATTTGTCTATATGACGGACAGGGATGGAATTAGTTACAGAAAACATTGATAATGAATTGTTAAATCGGCTAATGGCGGAAAATGATCGGTGAAACAATTATATGACTGGATGAAATTTCCTGAAATAGTATCAGGTTTCATGAGGTGCAGATTCTGATAACAGGCCGGCAAACGGATAAGGGCATTTTAATCCTGGTCCGATATTCCTGATCCTTACAATAGAGATCATATTAGTATTTAGAGTAAATTTGGAGTATCAAAATTGAATGACATTGTTTTGCATTTCATCCAACCGTTTCAATTTTCTGATTTAAAACTATTATTATGAAAAAGTTACTTTTAATCCTGGGCATGCTGGTTTCAATTTTTACACAGGCACAGACACCGGCACCCAAAACAGCATTAATCATTATCGATATACAGAATTTTTACTTTGCCGGCGGGTCCTCGGAACTGGTTAACCCTATACCTGCAAGTTTAAATGCGCAGAAACTCCTCGACTATTTCCGGAAAACGAACCAATTGGTAATTCATGTGAAACATGGCGATGGAAAAGGTGCCGAAATACATCCGAATGTGGCGCCCTTGCCAGGCGAGAAAGTGATAGTGAAACATGAAGTGAACAGTTTCCTGAAAACGGATTTGCTGGATTATCTGCAAAAAAACGGAATCACAAATTTGGTTTTGTGCGGCATGCAGACCAATATGTGCCTCGAAGGAGCTACCCGGGCAGCTTCTGATTATGGTTTCGTATGTACCGTGATTCATGATGCCTGTGCAGCAAAAAATCTCACTTTCGAAGGTGCAACTGTAAAAGCCGAAGACGTACATCATACTGCCCTGGTGACGCTTAAAGCGTATGCAAAGGTTTTGAGCACTGAAGAGTTTTTAAAGATGAGTGAATAATAGTGAATAGTGAATAGTGTCCCTTCGCGTTGCTCGGGATGACGGTGAATAGTGAATAATGAATAATGAATAGTGAATAGTGTCTGTACACCCAAAGGGTGTCTGACACTGGGACGACAACCTATTGAAACTTGTTATACTAAGTCGAAGTTCTGAAACTCTGTAACCCTGAAACTCTGAAACCCTTGCAAACAAACCAACCCGATTCACAATTACTGTTACAACTGGTAAGCATGCAGATGCCTTTCGGCAAATACAAAGGCACGGTGTTGTGTAATCTCCCGGTCTCATACCTTGAATGGTTTAACAAGAAAGGATTCCCCGATGGGAAACTCGGGATGCTGCTGCGAACGATACATGAAATTAAACTGAACGGGCTCGAATACCTGCTCGACCCGATAAAAAAGATGAAACAGGCAAAATGAAAGCTTCAACTGTCAGTACCCTGAAAAAAGAACTGGCCAACTTGCCGGCGGGTGATGTTATGGAGCTGTGCATGAAACTGGTTAAATACAAAAAGGAAAATAAGGAACTGCTCAGTTATCTTTTGTTCGATGCCAATAATGAGCCGGAATTTATAAAGACCATCAAAATCGAAATCGACACACAGTTCAGTGAAATTAACCTGAGCCATCTGTATTTCGCCAAAAAAAGCATCCGGAAAATACTGAAGATCACCAATAAATACATACGCTATTCAGGGCACAAACAAACAGAAGTTGAGTTGCTTATCCATTTCTGTACAAAACTGAAACAATCCGGAATTCCTTTTAAATCGAGTAACGCACTCTTCAATCTATACAAAAACCAGGTACGGAAAATTCAAATGGCAGTCAGCACGTTGCATGAAGACCTGCAGCACGATTATATGGATGAACTGGCTGAATTTAATAAGTAAGACTTTTGTTTTGAGAAACCGAACTATCTTGTCGGACTGATTACAGGTTTAGCCGGGGGAAATCACGGGTTATAATCCATTCTCACCGCAACTGAATTGAATGAATTCCGCCCAGGCGCTTCGTCAGTTAGCCGCAATGAACTTTATTCCTGGTTTAGTATGTATAAATTGTAAAATCATAAGTTTTGGAAATGTCAACAGCTGTTTTGATCGATCGTAATTATGAGATATGAGAATGGTTAATAACAATCAGGTTGAAATGCATGTTCTCAAAGTAAACTGCAACTAATTTGAATTACTTTTGTTACAAAT
>JBBSBT010000561.1:0-2545 GCA_038250985.1 Bacteroidales bacterium | reverse complement strand
CATTGGGCAGGGTTCAAAGCAAAGCATACAGGATCAGGTTTCGCAAATGGGTTCCAATATGCTTATGGTTCAGCCGGGTGCCGATATGTTTCAGGGTGGGGCAAGGATGTCAGCCAGTGCAAATCAAACACTGGTACTTGCCGATTATGAAGCCATAAAAGCACAAAGTAACTATGTTTCAGCCATTTCACCCCTGGTGAGTGCCAACGGTCAATCCATATACGGCGCTAATAACTGGCCTGTCGGTATGCAGGGTGTAAACCAGGATTACCTTGATATCCGGAAATACGGTATCGAAAGCGGAAGGGTTTTCACAAACCGGGAAATTGCCTCTGCTGCTAAAGTTTGCCTGCTTGGGCAAACGGTTGTCACCAATCTTTTCGGCGAAGGTGTTGATCCGGTAGGAAAATCGATACGGTATAATAAAATACCTTTCGAAGTAATCGGAGTGCTGACCGAAAAGGGCGAAAACGGAATGGGCCAGGACCAGGATGATGTATTGCTTGCTCCATATACTACAGTTCAAAAACGGGTTGTGGCAATTACCTACCTCAACTCAATTTTTTGTTCAGCATCTTCCGAAGATGTTAGTGATAAGGCCCAAACTGAAATTGGGAATATACTGCGTGTGCAGCACAAAATAAAAGAAGGAGAGGATGATGATTTCTATGTGCGCTCACAAAAAGAAATGCTTACCATGTTCAGCAGTACAAGCCAGGTTATGACAATACTTTTGGCCGTTATTGCAGGTATATCATTGATTGTAGGAGGTATTGGTATTATGAACATTATGTTTGTTTCGGTAACAGAACGTACCCGTGAAATCGGTCTAAGAATGGCTGTGGGTGCCAGAGGTCTGGATATTATGACCCAATTCCTTATTGAAGCTATCATGATAAGTATTGTGGGAGGATTAATAGGCGCGGCTTTGGGCATTGGAAGTTCGTTCGTTATAAAAAGCATGCTCAACTGGCCGATAGTGATTACAAGTACCTCTATTGTTTTATCGTTTGCAGTTTGTACATTTACAGGAGTATTTTTTGGCTGGTATCCGGCTAAAAAAGCTGCCAATCTTGATCCGATTGATGCCATACGGTATGAGTAAAAAATGTCGGATTTCGGTCCCGATAGCTATCGGGATCGGATTTCGGATTTGTTCCCGATAGCTATCGGGCTATGATATCGGATTCGGGATTTGGGATTTATTTTCGATATCGGAACCTTGAACTTTGAACCCGGAACCTTGAACCTTGAACCTTGAATTTTGAACCTTGAACCTTGAACTTCACAAGTAACAAATTAGTTTTAAAATAATATAAAACACATAGTCTGTCAATGTCTGAAACTCAAAAAAAACGGCCAATTCAGTTTTTGATCCATTTCATTATATGGGGTATTGTGGCATTTTTTCCCCTGATATTCATTTACAACGAAGGGGAAAGAAACGTTATCCGTTATCTTGATTTCTTACTGCCGATAATGTTTCTGATGATTGTGTTTTATACAAACTACTCCCTGGTCATCAGCAAATTCCTTTTCAACAAAAAAATCTGGCAGTTTTTCCTTGCCAACCTTGTATTATTTGCTGTTTGCCTTTTTCTCATGGATTTAATACGGCAGATTTATTTTGATGCATACTATGCCAGACTCGAAGTAATTAAGCATTTGCCACGCAGGGCAAAAATGAAAGAAATTATAATGTTCCGCGATCTCATTTCAATGAGCGTAACTGCAGGATTAGCTACCGCTATAAAAATGACAACGGAGTGGTATCAGTCGCAAGCCGAACAAAAAGAGCTCGAAAAGCTGCATATGGAATCGGAACTCAATAACCTGAAAAGCCAGCTAAATCCTCATTTTCTTTTCAATACACTGAATAACATCTACTCGCTGATCGCTATTAACCAGGATCATGCGCAGGATGCAGTGCATCAGCTGAGCAACCTTATCCGGTATGTGTTGTACGAAAGCGATCAACCCAAAGTTCCTTTGAGTAAAGACCTTAATTTTACTTCGAACTATATCAAGCTTATGAGTCTCCGGCTTCCTTCGCACGTTACCTTGGAAACTGAAATCATGAAACCTGACGAGAGCATTGAAATTGCGCCTTTACTGTTTATCTCGCTGGTTGAAAATGCGTTTAAACATGGTGTAAGTCCGACTTTGCCTTCCGCTATTTCGATCCGTATACAAATGAAAAATGCAAATGAATTGGAGTGCCGTGTCGAAAACAGCAATTTCCCAAAACCTGAAGCTGATAAAAGCGGATCGGGCATAGGGCTTATTAATCTGCAAAAGCGACTTGAGTTAATTTATCCATCTGCTTTTACGCTCAACGTCGAAGAGAATAAAGAGAGTTATATTTCAACTTTAACACTGAAATTATGACAATACGATGCCTGCTTGTTGATGATGAACCGCTGGCGCTGGATTTACTGGCAGGGTATGTTGAAAAAACGCCATCTCTTTCACTTGCCGGACGATGCAGCAGTGCTTTCCAGGCGATGGATGTGCTTGATAAAACAGAAGTGGATCTGATGTTTCT
>JBBSBT010000560.1:0-2555 GCA_038250985.1 Bacteroidales bacterium | reverse complement strand
GATAAAATTCATGGCGTCCGGGAAGGCTTTTCGCAGTAGTTTCTGAATCCGAGACAGGTCTGACAGAAATCCCAGGATTTCATCTTCCTTTTCCGGCATTTGGTTGTAAAGGAAAGAAAACGCTTCGAGCGAGCGACTTACAGCAATAAGCGCGATTTTAGCTGAGCCGTTTTTATTATAATTAGCGGTTTCATCATCAATGGAATAGGGTTTGAGTGTGGCCCTATGGATTTTTACAGTGATAAAAAGGCTATACCAGCTTACCACATCGAGTGCATCGCTGAATGAAACCACTTTTTGTTCGTTGATAACCGCGAAGTTTACTGCTTTCTGTTCAAATAATTCCTTGTTGATTTTAAGCCAGTCGAGTAAACGAAAACCATATTCTTTGGCAAGTTTTTCAGCAGCGGTCTGGTGATGCACCGGTTTTTCATATTTAAAATTGTCATCGCTGAGATCAATTCCAAGTTCATTTGCTGTCTCTGCAATCATTTCGAAGGTTGCCTGAAATATCACCGAAAGATGTTCCCAGAATTCCTTATTCTGCATATCCTTTTGCTGCCCGTCCATTTCAAATTCAGCTATCCCTACAGCGCAGCGCGAAACAAAAGCACAGCGCTCGCACCAGCGGTCACAATAGTTATGTATGCCTGGAATAATATCGTCCCTGCCGGTTATTTCCGTTATCTTTTTTTTATATCGTTCAATATCTTCGCGCTTAGCCATAGTGCAAAATATTTTGAAATAAAATTATAGAATTTATTCGAAAACAGGCAAAATAAACCACCGAAATGAAAAATAACCTGCAACTCTGGCAATATCCGGGTTTTTAAACCAGCCAATGGCAAATGAAAATACCGCCTGCCAGCAATTGATATGCTTTCTCAGGCGGTATTCATAAATATTAGATGATTACAGGTTATTATAACCTCGTTTTCAACAATTCACCCACATCAGCTATACTAACATCCTGCTGTGCGCCCACAGCGCGCATTTTACGTTGTGTAAAACGCTCAACAATGCGGTCAATAGTATCCTGCCCCACCTTGTGTTCGCCCAGGCGGGTTTTGATGCCTACTTTACGGAAGAAAGCTTCGGTTTGCTGAATGGCTGATTCAATTCTCTGCTCATCGCTGCCCTCGTTAATGTTCCATACACGTGAAGCATACTGCAGCAGTTTTTCGCGGCGTTTGTCTTTCATCAGTCTCATTACTCCCGGAAGCACGATGGCCAGGGTAACGGCATGGTCAATGCCGTGAAAGGCAGTAAGTTCATGCCCGATCATATGTGTGGACCAGTCACTTTTAACACCGACACCAATTATTCCATTTAGTGCCATAGTGGCAGCCCACATCAGGTTTGCACGGTTTTCATAATCAGGTGTTTCAGTTGTAGAAGCTTTTATTCCTTCTTCTATCAGAGTCAATAAAATTCCTTCAGCAAAACGATCCTGAACGGGTGAATTTACCGGGTAAGTAAGGTATTGCTCAATAACATGCACATACGCATCCACAATTCCGTTGGCAACCTGGCGTTTTGGCAGGCTGAATGTAATTTGTGGGTCGAGAATGGAGAATTGAGGGAAAAGTACAGGCGACCCGAAGGCAAATTTCTCCTGTGTGGCTTCGCGTGTTACCACTCCGCCGCTATTCATTTCGGAACCGGTGGCTGCCAATGTTAATACAGCTCCAAAGGGCAATACATTGCTTACGGAAATTGATTTAGCCGCTATATCCCAGGCCGAATCTCCCTCGTAAAGTGTTGCAGCGGCAATAAATTTGGTGCCATCGAGCACTGATCCGCCACCGACTGCAAGCAGAAAGTCGATTTTTTCAGCTTTAACTACTTCTACAGCTTTCATCAGGGTTTCGTACCTTGGATTTGGCTCAATGCCGCCAAATTCAACAACATCTAGTCCTTGCAAGGCAGCTTTTACCTGGTCGTACACACCATTTTTCATGATGCTTCCACCGCCATAGGTCATTAGTATACGTGCATTTTCGGGAACATTTTTTTTGAGTTCTGCGATTTTTCCTTTTCCAAAAAGGATATTGACTGGATTATAAAAATTAAAATTATTCATAGTATTTCTGTTATTGTTATTAAATTTTGAAAACTTGTTCTTTATCTTGCTAATTAGCTTTAAAGCATGACGAATTCTGAACTGCGGATGTTTGTGGTCGAAATCATGTAACTGTTCTTTAATTTTTGCCTTGTTCATAATTCAATTAGGCTAGTATTGTATTCGCCGTCTGCTCATGCCCTCAGGCTGAGTTGTTAAAACTCTTCTGTAGTATGAATTAATCCGATTTGGGAAAGCTTCATTTTTTCATTCAGCCTTACATTTTAACCAGAAGTTTGCCGGTATTTTTGCCGTGAAATAGTCCTAAAAACGTTTCGGGTAATGTTTCGAAACCTTCTACAATGGTTTCCTGGTAAGCAAGTTTGCCTTCGCCGAGCCATTGTGCCAGTTGTTGTATGCCTTCGCCAAAACGTGCCGAAAAATTACTTACAATAAAACCCTGCATCAACGCGCTTTTTTTAACCATAAGAGG
>JBBSBT010000559.1:0-2594 GCA_038250985.1 Bacteroidales bacterium | reverse complement strand
TGAACTCGGCATCTTCTATACGCTGGTTTCACGTTCGCGCCTGGATGCTATTACTATAAAATATTCTCAACTTACGGAAGATGTTATTAATGACAACCTCCTGATAATAAACACCACTCCTGTGGGAACATTTCCGGATACGGATAAGTTTCCGGATATTCCTTACCAATTCCTTAGTAACAAGCATATTCTTTTTGACCTAGTTTATAACCCGGCGGAAACTCAGTTTCTACTCAAAGGACGTGAAGCCGGAGCCATTACAAAAAACGGCTTTCAAATGCTTGAATTACAGGCAGAAAAATCGTGGGAGATATGGAATGAATAGTGAAGAGTGAAGAGTGAATAGTGAATAGTGAATAACGAAAAGGGGAAAGTGACGAATAGGATAATAGCGATAAACTCCTGAATGAACATTGAAACCCTTAAACCTGCGCTTCGGCTCCGCTCAGCGCCCTTTAATACTGATGCTCTGTATCCCGATAGCTATCGGGACTTCAAACCATTCAAACCCTTCAATCCCGATAGCTCGGGACTTCAAACCTTTCAAACCCTTTAATTCAAATATCCATGTCAGTCCTTATGCAATTTGCCATGTTCCCCACTGATAAGGGAGCAAGTGCCAGCCCATATGTTAGCCGGGTAATTAAAATGATCCGCGAAAGCGGTTTGCCTTACCAACTCAGTGCCATGGGAACAATTATCGAAACCGAAACCCTGGAAGAAGCACAGTTGATAGTGAACAAGGCTTATTCATTACTGCAAAAAGATTGTACCCGTGTTTACTGCACAGTTACTTTCGATATACGAGATGGAAAAACAGGAAGAATGCAGGAAAAAATTGCTTCCATCGAGGAGAAAATTGGCAGCGTGAATCACTGACCGGCATCAACAATTTACTGATTTACAATTGTTTGTTTTACCGAAATAGTTAAGATTGGCCTTTGAATTCAGATCCATTCAATGATCAAATTCTAAATTATTTTTGCTGAGAAATCACATGTGTTTGCCCGGATGCTTATCCAACAGTTTCAACCTGCAATTTCGTGGCTCAGGCAGTGCAAGGTTCCCAGTCCCCATACCAAATCGATTGAACTGATGCCGATAACGTCACGTTCCGGAAACAAGTCAGTTAAAATTCCAAGGGCTGTTTTGTCGTTTTTGTCATTAAATGTAGGCATGAGCACACAGCCATTTGTTACCAGGAAATTCACATAACTGGCCGGAAGACGCATATCTTCGAAGTCGATGCGACCGGGCATAGGCATAGTAACTACATTTAACTTTTCGCCGTCTTCCAGGCGGGCTGTCTTCAGAATTTCAAGATTTGCCTCCAGTTTACGATGATTCTGATCACTCATGTTTGGTTCCTGAACGGCAACCACAGTGTTCCTGTTTACAAAGCGGCAAATATCATCAACATGACCATGAGTGTCATCCCCTTCGATACCCTCGCCAAGCCAGATGGTATTGGTAACTCCCAGATACTGCCGGAAAACATTTTCGTAATCTTCTTTTTTAAAATCCCGGTTCCGCACTTGCTTAACCGGATCCATCAGGCATTCTTCGGTAGTGATAAGTGTTCCGCAACCATTCACGTCGATAGATCCGCCTTCGAGTACAACCAGTTTATTGTTATAAACAGCCTGAATAAGAGGAAGTCGCAGGTGGCTGGCAACCGCTTCCGGAATTCCCTGATCCTTGCGGTGATTTTTGTACTTGGCCCATCCTGTAAATCCAAACTGTATCGCTTCTCTTCCGCCGTTTTGCGTTTTCACAATTGCCGGCCCCGTGTCACGCATCCAGTTTCGATTGGTTTCCCTGATAATATAACTGACCTGGCTAAGATCAATATGTGCCTTTTGTAGCATCAGCGACACGGTATCACGCAGTTCTTCCGACTTCACAAGCAGTATTACCGGTTCGTACGTGGTCACTTTTTTGATGAGCTCCACAAAGGCCCATTTTATGGCATGATACTTCCCCGGCCAATCGCGGCCTTCGGAAGGAAATGACAATAAAGTGGCCTGGTGTTTTTCCCATTCAGCAGGGAAGCGGCGCGATACGGTGTTCATCTGTCTTTTAAATTTTAGTATTGAATGCAGTTGGAAATGGAATTGCCGGAATTACAGGTACCAGAGAGTTAATTCGCAATCAGAACGAGCAGGCGAAGGGGAGACAAGGAGAAATCTGGATCCTTCCGTCCCGATAGCTATCGGGATCGGTCTTCCGGCTATTTATTTTAACTATATTTCCTATAAAGTGAAGTAATTTTGAAATCATAAACCACCTCTGAAATAAACTACAAGATTTCACTATAACTTTTTAATCAATGAACCGCCTGGTGATATCTCCGTAAGCATCTATCCGTCGGTCGCGGAGAAAAGGCCAGTTGCGACGCACATCTTCCATAAGTTGCAGATCCACTTCGGCCATAATAATTTCTTCCTTATCGTGCGAAGCCTGTGCAAGTATTTCGCCCTGCGGACCGGCTATAAACGAAGCGCCCCAAAATTCGATTCCGGCCGACGTTTCGACCGGCTTTTCGAATCCGACCCTGTTACAGGCAGCAACAAAAATACCGTTAGCCACCGCAT
>JBBSBT010000558.1:0-2601 GCA_038250985.1 Bacteroidales bacterium | reverse complement strand
GCTTAGAAGGCTGCTGCTCTATCCACTGAGCTACGAGGCCCTGAACGGGTGCAAAGATATAAAAACATTTCGTACCTCTTTCTTCAAAGTTTTACCAACATCAAAATAGCTTTGTATCAGGTATATATCGCCAGGTAGTTTGTTTTTAAAGCATGGTATTACTCTGCAGTTTAAAATATTTTTCCATATATTTATTGATATTGTTATTACTTTTCCTGTAATGAGCAATAAACTACTAAATGAATCTGATTGCACTTGTGCTTTTAATTCATAAACTCGGAAACTAACGCTCTCGTCTAACTCTATTAACTCGTCCTACTTTGAAAACATCAAGTAAACATCTGAGCTACGGAACCCTTATCCTGATTAGTATTATCGTTATACTTCAGGTTTCGGTTGGGTTTTCAGGGATACTGCTTCTTCCTCTTTCAAGGTTTGTTTATTATGGGTTAACAATAGGTTCAGAAATACCTATCCTGGTTCAAATGGCTGTTTTATCAGCAGCATTTCTTTTTATTTCCGGTTTATTAAAATTCAGCCTTCCCGGTCTGCGTTTGCATCTTATACAGCCTGCCGATGGAAGCGGTATTATATACCTGGCTGCCCAGGCTCTTGGGTCCCTAAAAAGCAGTACCAAGACAAAATCAGTACTTAGCCAGGTCCCTGAAAAGAAGCCGGAAACCGAACAGGGCATATTAATGATTGCATCAGGCAGTATTATGTTTGCCAATAAGGCATTCTTCAAGATGACAGGATACCAGCCACTGGATATTTTCGGTAAAGATTTCGCCTCCCTGTTACGTCCCGATTCAATATTAAACTATACGATGTTAAGCCGAATTCCGGCAGAGCAAATTAAACATTCACAAGGAATTGGAATAATTGCAAAGAACAATAAAAACATTATTGCTTATAGTGGTGCAAGTGTTGGTAACGAATTCAACCCGGATGGTATAAATATCTTTTATGTAAAACTGGAAGAAACCTCCGGGAAAGTTGAGTCCTCCATAGAATCTCTGTTCTTTGATTCCATTGATAATGAAGAGAATATGCACTGGATATGGGACGAAAAAGGAATAATTTACCTGAACAACAGTTGCCGCAATAACCTCCCTTTTTCATTAGGGCTTATTCTCAGCAAGCCCGGCTTGATGATGAAATCAGTTATTAAAAAAGATCGCGATGCTATCAGGTTGGCTTTAAAGGAATACTCGGTATCCGGGAAATTTAACAGGGATATCTGTTGCCAACGCGAAAATGGTGAATTAGTGTATTTCAGGGTAAGCATCAATGCCCGGCACGAAAACGAAAACTCAGTCTTACGTAATCATGCCATTGCCTGGGATATTACTGAGGAAAAACGCTCGTTGCTTGTTGCTGAATCCGCGGCTTTGGAAGCAGAAAAGGCGAATAACCATAAAACTGCTTTTCTTGCCAATATGTCACACGAAATCCGCTCACCTCTTAATGGGATAATTGGATTCTCTGAATTGCTTGCCGACAAAAATCTGACTGAAGATGAACGTAAAAGATATCTTCACATTATTCAAAACAACGGTAATGCATTAATTTCATTACTCAGCGGTCTGATCGATATTTCAAAACTTGAATCGGGACAACTTGAAATTACTAACCGTAAGTTTACCCCTGCTGTGTTATTGGAAGAACTAAAGCACCAGTTCGGAAACATATCTGATGGAAATAATAATGATGTTAATATTGTCTTTGCCAATACATCATCGTTTCAGGATCAACAAATTGAATCTGATCAGAACCGCCTGAGACAAATACTTGTAAATCTGATTACCAATGCAATAAAATTTACATCAAAAGGCCGGATTGAAATCGGCGCTGACTTTTCGGGCAAAGAAATGCTCTTTTGGGTAAAGGACAGCGGTATTGGTATCCCTTACGAAAACCAACAAACCATATTTGAACGATTTCGCCAGGTCGAAACTCCTTATTCCAAACCACTGCTTGGTTTCGGACTTGGACTGGCCATATCAAAAGCACTGGTTGAATTACTCGGCGGCCATCTGTGGGTGGAATCCATTCCTGATCTCGGATCACTCTTCATATTTACTATAAAAACTAACATTGTAAGCAATACTATGGAAACAAATCAATTCAAAGTTGCAAACAGCTCTTATCCTTACGATTTTAAAGAGCACACTATCCTGATAGCTGAGGATATCGATTTCAGCTTCCTATACATAGAAGCAGTACTTCGCCGTACCGGAGTGAAAATTCTATGGGCTCAGAATGGCAAAGAAGCCATTGAGCATGTAAAAACAAATCACGACATAGCTCTTGTCCTTATGGATATGCACATGCCTGTAATGAACGGGTATGAAGCTGCCGGAATTATTTCGAGTCTCAAACCAGGTTTGCCTATCATTGCCCAGACAGCATTTGTATTGCCTGAGGATGTGAAAAAATGCTACTCAGCCGGTTGCACCGGATACCTTTCGAAACCTATCCGCAAAGAGCATCTGCTGAATACTTTATCAGAGTACTTTGATAAGATGGAGCATCCTCAAGAAGCTATTCCCTTGTACCGTGTAAACATCGGTTAAGAATAATAAAAGCTGGTAATTTTCG
>JBBSBT010000557.1:0-2615 GCA_038250985.1 Bacteroidales bacterium | reverse complement strand
TGAAGAAGCGCAAATGTAAACACAATTTGTTTAAATACAAAACACCTAAAAAAATCATTTAATTTTATTTTTAAACTGTTTATGAGTCTATTATGTTTTTCATGCAACCTTGTTTGGTAAACAAACAAAAACATTCCGTGACGATTATTTTAACTGAATTAAAATTTGTAAAATCAGTCTTTCATTTCTCAATCTCGTCTTCTGTTGACAAGTAATTCATCAAAGTATTCAAAGTTGCCGGCAATCTGTCTCCATTTGATAAATTCTAAATAAAACAGTTTACAGGAAGTGAATCAGGTTTTTAATATGCCTTAACGACAAGCAGTGGTAAGCAGATCGAGAATGGATTTAATTATTTTTTAAAGTGAGTCAAGGAATTTTTAGTATTTTTCTGAAAGTATGATATTGATTCTCAATGGTTATTGGCCTGGTAACTGAATAGGTTTAAAAAGTTTTTTATTTGTTTGATCCCTATAAAGATACAAAATAATATTCGATAAAACAACTGTTGAGCAGAATTTCATTTCATTTCAATTAAAATACTTTAAACTTCTGATAAATTTTGTTGATCAAAAGTTTGTAAAAGCGAAAATAATTCAAAAGCCTTCCGGAAAAGTTATATAATTATTTGAAAGGTTTATATAATTCACACATTGCGACAGGCTACATATATTTGGTTACAAATTTCTGTTTTATCATTATCCCTTTTGGATTATGTTAAATTTATTTTATACATGGCAAAACAGAATCTGAAATTAACTACAATAAGTTAATTTACCCTATCGCTATTTAGTATTTACAGCAACCAGATGACAGGACAAATAATATGCATTTGTATTATTTGCATATCAAACACCAGCAGATAAATTGTACTTATAGGGAACTGGCGAATTATTCTTTTGTTTCGTCTGTTGAATCCGTATTTTGATGCGTATGAATTTCGCTTTGCGGTTGTGTTGCTTCGCCTTTCAGGTATGATGGCAGTTCAATACCGGCTGATCTGAAAATATCGTCGAGAGGTGGTATTGATTTTATCATTCCGGCCAGGAAATTAGCTGTAGCCGGAGTTTTTCCGTCAGCCCCGGCTGAAAGGTTATCCCAAACCGTTACTTTATCAATCTTAATGTTGCTGATGGCTTCAACCTGTGTTTTTATTATTTCGGGAAGCCTGTCGGCAATAAGCATAAGAACCGCATCGCGTGTATTGTTATTAGCGGCTTCAACCAGTTTATCGAATCCGGCAGCCTGTTTGCTCAACACTTCATAAATACCTTGTCCTTCAGCTTGCTTTTTTAACAATATGGCATCGGCATCACCTTTGGCAACGCGGCGTGTTTGTTCTGCCTGGGCTTCTGCTTCAATTTCTATTTTCTGCTTTTCAATCTGGCTTGGAACAACGATATCGGCTGTCCGGGTGGCGCGCTCACGTTCGGACCTGGCCATTTCAGCGGTTTGTTCAGCAGCATATGATTCCTGCAAGGCTTTTGCTGCCTGAACTTTTTCGGCCGCTGCTGCCAGCCGTTCGGCTTCAGCCATTTTTTCGCGTCGGGCTGCATCGCTTTGCGCGATAGTAATTTTTGCCGTATTTTCACCTTCAACAGCTGTAGCATTGGCGCTGGCAACCCTGATGCGCTGATCCTGCATGGCATTGGCTTCACCAACTAAACCGTCGCGATTTTTCTCAGCAACAGTCTTTTTCGCATCGTTAATTGCTTTGGCGGCTGCTTCTTTTCCGAGAGCCTCAATATACCCTGATTCGTCCCGGATATCGGTTACGTTCACATTGATAAGCCTGAGCCCTATTTTTTGTAATTCAGCTTCCACATTTTGCGAAACATTGGCGAGGAATTTATCGCGGTCGGTATTAATTTCTTCAATATCCATGGTGGCTACTACGAGCCTCAGCTGCCCGAAGATGATGTCTTTGGCAAGTTCCTGTATGGCTGACAATGGCAATCCAAGCATACGTTCGGCGGCATTATTCACTATAGACGGATCGGTCGAAATACCCACAGTAAAGCGTGAAGGCACATCAACCCGGATATTCTGGCGGCTGAGAGCGTTGGTAAGATTAACCTCGATGCTGATAGGAGTGAGGTCGAGGTAAGCATAGCTTTGTATCACTGGCCAGATAAATGCGGCACCGCCATGAATACATTTGGACGAACGGTTTGTCCCTTCTTTATTCAGACCGGTGCGGCCATAAACCACAAGTATTTTATCCGAAGGGCATCTTTTATATCGTTTGAAAAGTGAAATAAATGTTGTAAAAATAATAACTGCAAAAATGGCTACAATGATTAATGTATTCATAGTTTAAGAGCTTTAAAATGGATTATTGATACGATTGTTATATTTTTTCGACTACAAGAATGTTCTCATCGGCCAGGCTGGTTACTTTGATCATAGTATGTGTCGGCAGATCTTCCCCGTGCCATGTAACAGCCTGAAATTCCCTGAGTGAGCCCTGGAACGTAACATTTACCTTGCCTATGTTTCCTTTGTTTGCCTTGATAGGCAAGTATACAGTCCCGATTGCCCCGATGGCATTTTTCATCGAAATATTTCCGCTTTCGGCCATTTGCATTGTGAAATAGAAGATCGACGAAATAACC
>JBBSBT010000556.1:0-2632 GCA_038250985.1 Bacteroidales bacterium | reverse complement strand
GGTTAGATATCGGAACAACAAAAATTGCTGCCATTGCGGGACGCCGCAACGAATTCGGCAAAATCGAGGTGTTAGGCTATGGCCATACCGAATCCATTGGCGTACGCCGTGGAGTTATCACCAATATAGAAAATACTGTCAATTCAATACAAACCGCCATAAAAGAGGCCCAGGCACACTCAAAGGTTACGATCCGAACGGTGAATGTGGGAATAGCCGGCCAGCATATCCGTAGCATTCAGCACAGGGCAAGTACCATACGGCCTGATCCTGAAACTGAAATCAGCCAGGCTGATATCGACCAGTTTACCTCCAGCATTTATAACATTGCCATGAATCCGGGCGAAAAAATAATTGATGTATTGCCGCAGGAGTTTATTATTGACGGCGAGGCCGGTGTTAAGGATCCTAAAGGGATGCTCGGGCACCAGATGGGAGCCAGTTTTCACATCGTTACTGCACAAACCTCTGCTGCTCAGAATATCATGAAATGCATCGAAAAATCAGGGTATAATCTTCAGCATATGATACTGCAGCCACTGGCATCTGCGGAAGCCGTACTGAGTCCGGACGAAAAAGAAGCCGGGGTAGTATTGGTTGATATTGGAGGCGGAACAACGGATGTTGCCATTTTCCTCGACGGAATCATCAGGCATACGGCCGTGATACCTTTTGGCGGTGAAATAATAACTGAAGATATAAAGGCAGGCTGCAGCATCATAAAAAAGCATGCCGAAGACCTGAAAGTAAAATTCGGCTCGGCCCTGGCCAGCGAAAACCGTACCGAAGAAGTTGTTGCCATACCGGGTTTAAGAGGCAGGGCGCCAAAAGAGATTACATTGAAAAATCTTGCCAAGATTATTCAGGCCCGTATGGAAGAAATCATTGAAGCCGTGTACCAGGAAATCAAGAGCACCGGGCTTGAAAAAAGACTGATTGCGGGCATTGTTTTAACAGGGGGAGGCGCTATGCTCAAACATATTGAGCAACTCACCCAGTTTATCACAGGAATGGATACCCGCATCGGCTATCCGAATGAGCACCTGGCCAGCAATTCGGCTGAAGAAATGACCAGCCCGATGTATTCCACCGGATTAGGACTTGTACTCATGGGCATGCAACGTGCTGATGTATCGCGTATTAAAAATGATGTTACCAAACCCGAGGAGGATGCAAAAGAACAGAAACCGCTGAAACCTAAAAGCAACAGAGTATCCGAATGGCTCGACCGTTTTTTCGGCGATGGGATTAGTTAATAATTAACACCCATTTTGTTAGTAACATTTTAAGCAACAAAAAGTAACACCAATATAAACATTTAATTTTAGGGGGAGAAAAATGACTGAAATGCTAAAATTCGACAAGCCTGATGAACAGGCTCCAATCATAAAAGTAATAGGTGTAGGTGGCGGAGGAAGCAATGCTGTTTCGTATATGTACACCCAGGGTATAAAAGGAGTTGATTTTTATATCTGTAATACTGACTCTCAATCGCTTAACAAGTGCGAAGTGCCTAATAAAATACGGCTGGGGAATACCGGTCTGGGTGCTGGTGCCAATCCAACTGTAGGACGCGATGCAGCCATATTAATTGCCGATGAGATCAGGGAAATCCTTTCGCATAATACTTCAATGCTTTTTATCACTGCAGGTATGGGCGGAGGAACCGGAACCGGAGCAACTCCCATTATTGCGCAGATAGCCAAAGAACTGGAGATATTAACAGTTGGCATCATAACCAAACCCTTCAGTTTCGAAGGGCGCAAGCGTGAATTACAGGCAAATGCCGGTATCGAAGAACTGAAAAAGTATGTTGATACCACGCTTGTGATATGCAACGACAAACTGCTTGATATGCAGGGCGACATGAAACTGAGCCAGGCATTCGGAAAAGCAGATAATGTTCTCACTATTGCCGCCAAAGGAATTGCAGAAATCATCACAGTAACAGGCCGTATAAATGTAGATTTCGAGGATGTGAAAACGGTAATGCAGGGAAGCGGGAAGGCCATCATGGGCTCAGGGATTGCAAGCGGTCCTGACCGTGCTGTGAAAGCTGTTGAAATGGCTTTAAACTCCCCGCTCCTGGATGATACCGATATTAAAGGAGCCGCAAATGTATTGCTATACATTACCTCCGGGAAGAATGAAATTTCGCTCGAGGAACTCAATGATATTACCGGTTTTATTACTACCCGTACCGGTGAGGATGCAAACGTAATATGGGGCGACGGAGTGGACGACAACCTGGATGATGAAATCTCAATAACCCTTATTGCCACCGGGTTTAACAAACCGGTAGTTACAGTTCATAAACTGAACGAAAACAAGAATACCCTGTATGATACGCCCAAGGAACAAAAGGCTGAGCCTATTACTGAAGTGCACCTGGTTGTTGAACCTGTCCCTGAAACCAAAAATACTCCGGAGCCGGCACGCGTTATACCTGAGGTTCCTGTAAGCAACACAGCCTCTACACTTTTCAGTGAAAGCAGCCAGGAAAAAAGCGAAACAAAATCTGAACAAATTATCGAGAGTCCTGAGCCAATAGAGGTTAAATCTTACTTCAGGCAGGAACCGGAATTTGAAATCGTTCAGCCGGTTGTGAAAACTGAAATAAAAACATCAGAAG